>DATLOA010000381.1:0-7173 GCA_035536515.1 Burkholderiaceae bacterium
GCTGCCCAGTCGCCCATGTGAAAGTCATGCGACACGATTCGCGTGCCGGGCTTCAACTCCTTCTGCAGGCGCGGTCGCAACTTCAGGTTGACGCTTGGCAGTAGATACATCGTGATGACGCTGGCGCCGCTGAAATCGAACTCGAACACATCGCCGACCTCGAAGCGCGTGAGCTCGGTGACGTTAGCGCGGATCGCGTTGGCTTTGGCTTCCTTGACGCGCTCCGGGTTCAGATCGACACCGACGCCGCGACAGCCGAAGCGCGATGCCGCGCGCACGACGATGCGCCCGTCCCCGCAACCGAGGTCATAGACAACGTCTGCCTTGGCGACCTTCGCAAGGTCGAGCATGGCATCGACTACCGCTATGGGCGTCGGCACATATGGCACGTCGAGCGGACGGGCGATCTCGTCCTGCGCTTGCGCGTGCGCGTTGCCTATTAGGCCCGGCATTGAATAGGTAAGTGCCACTGCAGCGGAGCCGCGCAAAACGTCACGACGGGATTTCATCGGGATCTCCATATTTGACTAGCCCGGTTCATCGACAATCAAGCGCAAGGTTACCGAGGGCGTGTTCGCAGCAGCCGGCCGCTCCAACTCCAGACGGCGCGGACGCGCGGTGTTCTCGAAATATTCGGCTAGGCGAATTGTCCAACCGTCCTGTTCGATCAACCCAATGCGCCCGCCGTCACGTTCGATGCGAGCGACACGCTGCGGCACCGCCCGACCCTCAATCCAATCGGCCAGCCCTGAAACCGGCAGCGGCCAACCCAGCAGTTGCTCGGTCAGTGCATCGGCATCAGCTCCACGCACCTCTTGCATTCGTGCGCCAATTGCACGTGCACCGCCCGGCTCGATTTCGATCCGTGCAACCGTGGTGCCCAGAGGGGATGCCAGCTCGAGGACCTGCTGCGCACCGCGCACTTCAAGGCTGAAGCGGCCAGAGACACTTTCGCGTTGTTCGCCAAGCGCGGTAGTGACTGCGAAGCGCCCGCTGTGCGTGCGATCCGCGGGCGTACCGGATGGCGTGGCGCACGCACAAAGCAAGGCCACCGATAGGAATGGCAGAGCGAGCGCACGCATCGGTGCGCCGCGAATCGCAGGCATCGCTTACAAACCGATCTTGAGCCGCGTGACGGTTGACTTTAGCAGCGGGTTGGCCGGTTCTTTGGCCCGCACCTCGCGCAGTAGCTTGCGCGCGGCGTCCTGTTCACCGCTGGCCCACAGCACTTCAGCCAGATGAATGGCGACCTCTGCGTCAGGCCGCGCGTCATACGCACGCTGCAGATGTTCGCGTGCCAGCTTCAAATCGCCGAGACGGAAGTGAACCCAACCGAGCGAATCGAGAATGAACGCATCTTCGGGCGCCAGCTCGCGCGCTTTTTCAATCAGCTGCAGTGCTTCGGGTAGCCGCAGATTGCGATCGGCGAGACTGTAACCGAGTGCGTTGTACGCGTGCGCGTAATCGGGCTTCAGCTCGATGATACGGCGCAGCTGTTTCTCCATCACCGCGACCTGGTTCAAACGTTCCGCGGCCATTGCGGTGTCGTACAACAGCGGCACGCTGTCGGGGGCAACTGCCAGCGCCTGCGACAGCAATTTGTACGACTCATCGTGCCGCTTCGCATCGCGCAACAGCTGTCCTTCGGCAAGCACCAGTTGTGTCCTCTCGTCGGCCGACTGCACGCTGACGTTGCGCAACAGCTTGCGTGCGTCATCGAGGCGCTGCATCTTGGACAGCACAAACGCCTCGCGCACGCGCGCCGTCAGGAACTCGTCGCCGGCGTCGATCTTGCGCAGCCACTCGAGCGCGGCGGGAAACTGCTTTTCGTCTTCCGCGATCTGCGCAAGATACAAATAGGCAGGCTCCGCGGGTCGGGCGCCGCCGCGCCGGTCGCCCGTTCCTTCTGGCGCCGCGATCAGCTCCAGGTAGCGCTGCAGGTACGTGCGCGCATCGGTCGGCAGCTTGCCCTGCATCGATAGCAGCGCCATCGAATAGACAAGGTCAGCATTCTTCGGATCGGTTTGCAGCAGAGACGCGAATTGCGCGCGCGCCAGATCGAATTTGTTGTCTGCAATCAGCAGTCGGGCATAGGCCAGTCGTGTGTCGGAAACGTTCGGATTGCGCGCTACGAAATCTTGCAACAGCAACAGTGCGGCCGGCCGATCACTGGTCTGCAGGTACTGCGCTGTCGTCAGCGCTGCGCGCTGTGAGTCAGGCGCAAGGGCGAGTGCAGCGCGCGCTTCCTGAACTGCGCGCGCGTTCAGTCCGCCGGCTTGTGCGGCATTGGCGAGCACAAGCTTGGCGTCAGCCAATTGCGAATACGGCTGCGCCAGGCGTTCGATCAGCGTGAATGCGCCGGCCCGATCTTGCGTGCGCGCCAGCGCGCGCTGCATGCGCGCAAGCTCTTCGGCCGGATTCCCCGCCGCCTGCAACTGGGATCTGAACAATGAATAGGCGTCGTCGAAGCGACTGCTGCCGGCGTACAGCATGGCCAGCGTTTGCGAAGCTTCGGTCGAGTTCGGCGCCAGCTCGAACCACAGTTGTGCTGCTTCAAGTCCTTGCGCCACTGCACGCCCTTGCAAAGCCAGCTCGGCTGCGCGTCGCGCCAGACGGGGATCGCGTGTCTCGCGTGCAAGCTTCATGTAGATCGCGAACGCTGAACCCGGATCGCCGCGCTGCACGGCGACTTCGGCCGCCATAAGTTGATACATCAACGCGCTCGACAACTGCACGTTCGGAATTGCGTCGCCGCGCTCGGCGGTCGTAGGCGAAACGACGTCCGCGCTTGCGGCGTTGGACGGCACTGCAACAACGGTGTTCGCATCGATAGCCGGGCGCGGCGAGCTAGCGCAGCTGGCGAGCACAAAAGCGGTCAATGCCAAAAACAGCGGACGAGTCATGATCGGATCCCTGCGTCTCGGCGCCCGGGCTACCGAGGCACACTTAAACGCGATGCGTGGCACATTAACAGAATGAATCTGACGTTATTAACGCGAGAAAAGTGCCCGAACTACCCGAAGTAGAGGTGACACGGCGCGCGTTGGCGCCCTATGTCGAGCAGTTAACTGTCGAGACGATGGTCGTGCGCGATGCGCGTTTGCGCTGGCTAGTACCAGAAGAACTACCGGCTCTGATCTCCGGCCGCACTGTCGAGCGGCTGCGCCGGCGCGGCAAGTATTTACTGTGGGAGTTCCATCACGGGACGTTGATTTCGCATCTGGGCATGTCGGGCGCTTGGCGAGTGTGGCCGCGTCGCCGCGCGATCCCTCCACCGGGCCTGCACGATCATGTCGATGTTGTGTTCGATGCCACGTGCGTGCGCCTGACCGACCCGCGGCGCTTCGGCGCGCTGCTTTGGCACGACGCGCGTGCTGGCGAAGTGGCAGCCCATCCCCTGCTCGCCGGATTGGGCATCGAGCCCTTCGATCCGCGGTTCACGGGCGACTGGCTGTATCGGCACACGCGAACGCGCGCAGCGTCAATCAAACAAGTTCTACTCGCCGGCGACGTGGTGGTGGGTGTCGGCAACATTTACGCGTCTGAAAGTCTGTTTCGCGCGCGCATCAATCCCAAGCGTTCGGCGCGCCGCATCGGGCTCGTACGTTACGAATCGTTGGCGATCGCCGTGCGCGAAGTACTGACCGAAGCGATCGCCGTCGGCGGCAGCACGCTGCGTGATTTCGTCGGCGCTGAAGGCGAAGACGGCTACTTCATGCTCGACGCGCGTGTTTACGGCCGCGCCGGTGAGCCATGCCGCGTGTGCGCGACACCGATCGTACGAGTCGTACAAGGGCAACGGGCCACTTACTACTGCCGCATCTGCCAGCAGCGATAGCAAAGGACCATCGCCCGAAGTCGCACGCCAACCGGGTGCAGCTTGTACGTTTGGGTGACTGTGCGTGAGGGTGAGTGCATGCTATAGATTCGGCCTCGTGCGCACGCCCGCGCAGCTAACATCATGGTCCCATTAGCATCCAGCTTTGAGCAGTATGGAAATTGGCGTGATTCGCTGGCGGCGGCGATCATGCAATTGCGCCAGTGGCTGGAGCAAACGCAGACGCTCGAGGCTGAATCGGCGCGCCGTATCGACGTCGCGCTTGAGCGTTTGGCGCAGGATAAGCTGGTGATCGCGTTCGTCGCCGAGTTTTCGCGTGGTAAATCCGAGTTGATCAACGCCATCTTCTTCGCTGACTATGGCAAACGCATCTTGCCCTCGTCGGCTGGCCGCACCACGATGTGCCCGACCGAGCTGCTGTACGACGACACGCTGCCGCCGTGCATTCGCGCATTGCCGATCGAAACACGCGGGCGCCACGGTTCCACTTCCGATTTCAAGCGCCTCGGCGCCGAGTGGCAGGTGTTCCCGCTCGACACGACTTCGGCCGACGGCATGCTCGACGCGTTCAAAATTGTCGCCGAGACAACGCGCGTCCCCGTCGCCGAAGCGAAAAGTTACGGACTCTACGACGCCGATGATCCTGACCAATCGGTCACTGTTGATAAGAACGGCTTGATACAGATTTCCAAATGGCGGCATGCGGTGATCAATTTTCCGCATCCACTGCTGAAGCACGGCCTGGTGATTCTCGACACCCCGGGGTTGAATGCGATCGGCACCGAGCCAGAGCTGACACTTTCGCTGGTGCCTAACGCTCATGCAGTGCTGTTCGTGTTGGCGGCCGACACGGGAGTCACCAAGAGCGATCTAGACGTCTGGCGCCATGTCGTCGGCGACGCCGGGCATCAAAACCACATCGCCGTGCTGAACAAAATCGATGGCCTGTGGGACGCGCTCAAAACACCAGGCGAGATGGAAATGGAAGTGCGGCGCCAGGTGTCTGCGGTTGCTGCCACGCTGGAGCTCGACCCAATGCGCGTGTTTCCTGTGTCGGCGCAGAAAGGTTTGGTTGCAAAGGTCCAGCGCGACGAGAAACTACTGCAGGCAAGTCGGCTGCCGCTGTTGGAAGAGGCTTTGATCGAATTGCTGGTGCCGGCCAAGCAGAAAATCGTGCGCGATCAGACCGTTGCCGGCGTCGAGCGCGTCGCCGCGGAACTGCGGCAGACGTTGATGGCGCGCGAGCGCGGCGTCATCGAGCAGCTATACGAATTGCGCTCGCTTCAGGGGAAAAATCACAGCTCGATCGAGCGGATGTCGCAGCGCGCGCTGTCCGAGCAGCGCGAATTCGAGGAAATTGTGCGGCGGATCGTTGCGGCCCGGCTCGTGCACACGAAGTTGTCGGATAAATTGTTCGCCGGCATCCGAGTCGCGGCGCTGCGCGATCAGGTCGTCGCAACGCGCGACCGCATGAAAAAGAGCAAGTTGTCGCCGCAGTTGTCGGCGGCGGTCAAGGATTATTTCGCTGCGCTGCGCGATATGTTCCGGACCGCGAACACACAAATGCTCGAGATCGAGCAAATGGTGCTCGGTGTGCAGCGGCGGTTTGCCGAAGATCTTGGATGGAGCCTGTCGCCGCCGATGTCGTTCTCGCTTGACACTTACATTGCCGAGCTCGAGCGCGCCGAGCAGGCATACAAATCGCAGTTCGGCCCGCTCGCAGTGCTGACGACAGAAAAGTGGCGGTTGATGGAAAGGTTTTTCGACACCGTCGTTTCGAAGTCGCGCGAGATTTTCTCCACCGCGGAGCGCGACACCGAGGCATGGATCAAATCGCTGCTGCCGCCGATCGAAACGCAGGTGCGCGAACAGCGGAGCCAGCTTAGAAAGCGTGCCGAGTCGGTGTCGAAGATCCGGGATGCGCAAGGGTCGCTCGATGAGCGCATTGCCGAGCTCGAAGAAGCGTTGGAGGACTCGCAAAGCAAGCTCGCCACACTGAAGCGGCTCACTGATCGAATTCAGGACGTCGGCGCGCGTGCGCAGGTTGAGGAAGTACTCGACGAAGAGGCGTTAGCCGCCTAGCGCATCAGTAAGCTTCGTTTTTCGGAGCTTTCCCTACAACAGCATTGAATTTCGCTGATCGCATCATCGCGTGGCAGAAGCAGCATGGGCGCCACGATCTGCCGTGGCAGCGCACGCAGGATGCTTATCGCATCTGGCTGTCCGAAATCATGCTGCAGCAGACGCAGGTTGCGACGGTTATTCCGTACTACCAGCGTTTTATCGTGCGCTTCCCCGACGTGCGTGCACTCGCATCGGCACCGGTCGAGTCGGTGATGGCAAGCTGGGCGGGGCTTGGTTACTACTCGCGTGCGCGCAACCTGCACCGCTGCGCGCAGCGGATCGTGGAGACCTACTACGGCGAATTTCCGCGCAGTGTTGAACAATTGGTGCAGTTGCCGGGCATCGGCCGATCGACTGCCGCTGCCATTGCGGCGCTTGCCTTCGGCCAGCGTGCCGCGATTCTCGACGGCAACGTCAGGCGAGTGCTGGCGCGTCAGTTCGGCATCGAAGGCTACTTGGGCAACTCGTTAATCGAGCGCGTTTTCTGGCGTCGCGCAGAGAGTCTTTTGCCGACCGACGCGATTGAGGTCTACACGCAAGGGCTGATGGATCTCGGCGCGACAGTTTGCACGCGCAGCCTTCCGATTTGCGCTGCTTGCCCGGTCAGCGGGACATGCGTTGCCCGCAACGCGCAGACAATCGACAAACTGCCAACCCCGCGGCCCGTGCGTGAACGTCCGGTACGTGCGGCAATGGTGCTCGTTATAAGGGACGCGAGCGGGGCAGTGCTGTTGGAGTTGCGTCCACCGTCAGGAATCTGGGGCGGACTACTAAGCTTGCCGGAATTCGACTCTGAAGCTTCCGATGACGAAGTGCTAGCGGCCGTTCGCTCGCGCTTCGGTCTGCATATCACTCTCGAGCAGGCGCTGGGGCAGGTGCGCCACGAATTTACACACTACACGTACCTAATAAGGCCGCGCCTCGCCAAAGTGGCAGGTGCGGCAGGCGTAGCAAATTCGTCGCTGCGACCCGTACATGAAGATGCATTGGAGGCCGCGCCGTTGCCGGCGCCGATTCGCCGGCTATTGCTGCATCTGCTGAAGCCGGCTCTGGTCTAGGGCCTGTGATTAGGCCTACTTCAGCACCGAGTGCTGCTTCAGGTACGTGTGAACAATCTCGAGACGCGTGGCTGCGTCCGTTAGCTCCATCAGCTTTTGCTTCGCCTTTAACGGCACCGGCAGCACTTCGCACAGTCGATTCGACACCCACGC
>DATLOA010000382.1:0-3944 GCA_035536515.1 Burkholderiaceae bacterium
TTATGGAAGCGAGTTTCGCATGACAGAGAAGGTATGAGCGCAATCGTCGACATCATCGGGCGCGAGATTCTCGATTCGCGTGGCAATCCGACCGTCGAATGCGACGTGTTGCTTGAAAGCGGTGTGATGGGTCGCGCCGTAGTGCCTTCCGGCGCATCGACCGGTGCGCGCGAGGCGATCGAGCTGCGTGACGGCGACGCAAATCGCTACGGCGGCAAAGGCGTGCTGAAGGCGATCGAGAACGTCAACACCGAGATCTCAGAAGCGATTCTGGGGCTTGAAGCGAACGAGCAGGCTTTTCTCGACAACGCGTTGATCGAGCTCGACGGCACCGAAAACAAGTCGCGTCTCGGCGCCAACGCGATGCTGGCCGTTTCGATCGCGGTCGCAAAAGCTGCTGCTGAGGAATCGGGGCTGCCGCTTTATCGCTACTTCGGCGGCAGCGGTGCGATGCAAATGCCGGTGCCGATGATGAACGTGATTAACGGTGGCGCGCACGCCAACAACAATCTCGATCTGCAGGAGTTCATGATTGTGCCGATGGGCGCGCCTACGTTTTCTGAGGCGGTGCGCTACGGCGCCGAGGTATTTCATGCCCTGAAGAAGTTGATTGATAAAGCGGGCATGAGCACCGCGGTTGGCGACGAAGGCGGGTTTGCGCCAAACGTTACGAATCACGAGGCCGCTATACAGATGATCCTGCAGGCGATAGAAAGCGCGGGCTACACGGCAGGTACTGACATTTCAGTCGCGATCGACTGTGCGGCCAGCGAGTTCTTCAAGGATGGCAAGTACCGCCTCGACAGTGAAGGACTTGTGCTGTCCGCGGCCGAGTGGACCGCAACGCTGGCGAGCTGGTGCGACAAGTATCCGATTGTTTCGATCGAAGACGGCATGGCGGAGAACGATTGGGCGGGCTGGGAAGAGTTGACGCGCAAACTTGGCGACCGGATGCAGCTGGTCGGCGACGACATCTTCGTGACCAATACCGCGTTGCTGCGTGAAGGAATCCGGCGCGGCGTCGCCAATTCAATTTTGATCAAGATCAACCAGATCGGTACGCTGACGGAAACTTTTGCCGCGATCGAAATGGCCAAGCGCGCCGGTTACACGTCCGTGATTAGCCACCGTTCAGGCGAAACGGAGGACACCACGATTGCTGACATCGCCGTCGGTACCAACGCGATGCAAATCAAGACGGGCTCGATGAGCCGCTCGGACCGCATCGCAAAGTACAACCAGTTGCTGCGCATTGAAGAAGACCTCGGGGAAGTGGCGAGCTACCCAGGGCGTGATGCGTTCGAGAATTTGGCTGAGCGACGATAAAGATGCGGCTATTGGCCATTGTTCTTGCCGCGCTGCTGCTTATTATTCAGTGGCCGCTGTGGTTCGGCAAGGGCGGATGGTTGCGCGTGTGGGACCTGGACCGGCAACTGATCGCGCAGCGCGGCGTCAATGGCGCGCTGAATGCACGCAATGCCGAGCTCGCGGCCGAGGTCGCCAGCCTGCGCGAAGGGCGCGAGGCGATCGAGGAGCGCGCGCGGTATGAGCTGAACATGGTGCGCGATGGCGAAGTGTTCTTTCAATTCGTCGCGCCTAAGACGGAATCCGCCGCCAACCCGAATGAGCCAGCTAAATGAATTTGCACCGTTTACTTAAAGAACGCGAGTCTCGCGGCACACCGCTGCGCGTGGGGCTGATTGGGGCCGGTAAGTTCGGCTCGATGTATCTGTCGCAAGTGCGTCACACGCCGGGCATGCGCGTAACGGCCATCGCGGACCTCGATCCGGCGCGTGCGCGTCAGTCTCTGCGGAACGTCGGCTGGTCGGATGCCGCGATCTCTTCGTTGAGCTTTTTTTCCGACGCGCGCGCACTCATTGAAAGCGACGTCAACATCGTGATCGACTCCACCGGCTCGCCTTCGGCCGGGATCACGCATGTGCTCGCGTGCTGCGAGCACCGCAAGCACATTGTGATGGTCAACGTCGAAGCCGATGCGCTTGCCGGACCGCTGCTGGCACAGCGTGCGCGCGATGCCGGCATCGTCTATTCGCTCGCGTACGGCGACCAACCAGCGTTGATCTGCGAGTTGGTTGACTGGGCGCGCGCGTGCGGCTTCGAAGTGGTCGCCGCCGGGAAGGGAACCAAGTATTTGCCCGCGTATCACGCATCGACACCCAAGACCGTATGGGGCCACTATGGACTCACTGCTGAAGAGGCACGCCTCGGCGGGTTGAATGCGCAGATGTTCAATTCGTTTCTGGACGGCACCAAGAGTGCGATCGAAATGTGCGCGGTATCGAACGCGACCGGGTTGATTGCGCCCGACGGGTTGTCGTTCCCGCCGTGCAGCGTCGACGATCTACCGCAAGTCCTGCGGCCGCTGACCGAGGGCGGAGTGCTGCACCATCGCGGGCAAGTCGAAGTGATTACGAGCCTGCAGCGCGATGGCTCGCCCGTAGCACGTGACCTGCGCTGGGGCGTGTACGTAGTGTTTGCCGGCGGCAGCGAGTACGTCGAGCGCTGCTTCAAGGAATACGGGCTGGTGACAGACGCCAGCGGGCAGTATTCGGCCTTATACAAGCCGTACCACCTGATCGGGCTTGAGCTCGGTATCAGCGTCGCCAGCGTCGGTCTGCGCAATGAGCCGACAGGCGCGCCGATCGGTTTCAACGCGGATGTGGTGGCGACGGCGAAGCGGGATCTTGCAGCGGGCGATGTGTTGGACGGCGAGGGCGGTTACACGGTCTACGGCAAAGTCATGCCGGCGGAAGAGTCACTGCGCATCGGCGGCTTGCCGCTCGGTCTCGCGCACAAGGTAACGCTGCTAAACCCGATCGCGGCAGGGCAACAGGTTCGCTGGGGTGACGTTGAAATCGACGAAGTGCAAAGCGCGGTCGCATTTCGTCGTTCGATGGAGCGCGCGACGGCGGTGTTTGAAACCGAAGCGGTCGACGCCTAGAGCCGCCATTCACTCGTCGTATTCGTCAGACCCCTGCACCCATATGAAGGATTGAATGTCGATCATGTCGCGCGGCGGCATGTCGCGAAGAAGATCCCGCCGCACGGTCTGCGCGAAATCTAGCAGGCTCGCGTAGGTATCCCACGACGGTCTCGAAACGTAATCAAAGTCGTAGCCGTATTCGCGCGCCGCGATGCGCGTTACGTTGGGCTTGAGAAACATGTGCGCGTCAGGCTCTGCGATAAATCCGAACACCGTAATTAGCGGCCAGGTGAGCACCCGGGTTTGCCTGCGCGGCAGTGCCTCGACTGATTCGCACCAGCGCTCGAATTTGCGCTGCGCACTGCCGCGGCCGTATAGAAACTCGTACAGCCCTTCAGCGAAAAGCTGCGCACCCGCTGCCGACTTCACCGCGTCGCGCAGCGCCATTTTCTCGAAAGAGAACAGAAGATTGGTGCGTGACTCGATACGCACAGCGCGGGCTGCGATCTCGCCGAATGAACCATTTTGCAGCAAGGTTCGGTGTTCGCTACGGGCAAGTGCTTCACTCCACTTCTGATGCGCCTGCCATTTGTACCCGCGTTCCCAATCGAGATACTTCTCGTCGCGGAATCCGCGAGGAAAGAAGCGGAGAAATTTTCGGCGACAGCGTCGCACGGCGGTAGACCTATGTGCGTGTAAAGAGGGTGTGGCGGAATCGCGCCGCGGGTCCGCTTTTTCGATGTTCATTCTCAGTCCTGTAAGGCACGTGTCTGCGGCCAGCAAGCGATGTGCGTAACAAACTGACCTGGTCCACTCGTATATCTTCGGCGTGAATCAGGCCCAATTTTTTAATGTCAGTCGTCCTCGCGAGCGGTGGTCGGCCCGTTAATGATCTGTTCGGCTCGGGGTGTGCTACATCTTTCACGGCATGGGACTGCCGGGAGACGCTTGGATCGGCTCAAACCTTGCTTGGCGATTGCGGTGTTGGGGCTCCACTGTG
>DATLOA010000383.1:0-5162 GCA_035536515.1 Burkholderiaceae bacterium
GCGGCGATCGTCTGGCGAGTGCGCAACACGGCGCAGGCGGTCTTCGACGTCGAGGATTACGACGTCTACGTTCGCGTGCAGGCTGAAACTTCCGTTCGCTGGCTGGCGTCGAGCTACGCCTACGACGAAGGCGAGAACGAAAGCTCGGACGAGCCGACCCTGCGCGCGAGCCAGGTCAAGGTCACCGCCGCGCTGATCCGCGAGCTGCAGGATCGTCTCGAGCCAGCCGGCATTGTCGTCGAAGACGCGAAGCTTACGCATCTTGCGTACGCGCCCGAGATCGCACAGGTGATGCTGCGGCGCCAGCAGGCCGAAGCGATCATCGCCGCGCGCAGCAAGATCGTGCATGGCGCGGTCAGCATGGTCGAAATGGCGTTAAACGGGCTATCGGAGCGCGGCATCGTCGATCTCGACTCCGAGCGCCGCGCTGCGATGGTGTCGAATCTGTTAGTGGTGCTGTGCTCGGAGAACGACACGCAACCGGTGATCAACACCGGCACGCTGTACCAGTAAGCCATGAATCCGCTGGCGTTATGGATTCCGGGCACGCTGTTGTTCATCATCGGCGCATTGCTGCTTGCGCTTAACCGGCTTGATCTCGGGACGGCGCTCTCGGTGATCGGCGTCGGTGTAGCGCTGGAAACCGCCGGCACGCTGTTGTGGGTGCGCCAGCGCAGGGCATCCAAGCGTGACGGGCACTGAAAAAAAAGCGTTTCTGCTACGCGTCGATCCCGCTCTGTGGGCGGAACTCGAGCGGCTGGCTTCGACCGAACTACGCTCTGTCAACTCGCAGATCGAGTTTCTGCTGCGCGAGGCGCTCGACCGGCGCGGCATTCGTACTAAGGCGTCGAAGAAGTCTCGGGCGGCTTCGTAGCTCAGACGGTGCGCGCTCCGTCGACAGGAAATTCGACGCCGGAAATGAATTCGGCCGCGTCGCTGCCGAGATAAACCGCGGCTGCGGCAACATCGGACGGCCGCGACATGCGGCCGAGGGGAATCGTTGCCAAAAACTTCGCGCGATTCTCCGGTGTATCCGGCATTCCCATGAATTTTTCAAGCAGACCGGTTTCGCCGATCACGGGGCAGATCGCGTTGACGCGAATGCGATCGGGACCGAGCTCGACCGCGAGCGATTTCGACAAGAGGTTTACAGCGCCCTTGCTCGCGTTGTACCAGGTCAGCCCCGGCCGCGGGCGAATACCCGCGGTGGAACCAACATTGAGGATCACTCCGCTTTTTCGCGTTCGCATCAGCGGTACCACCGCGAGCACCATGTGATAGATCGACTTGACGTTGACCGCAAACACCTTGTCGAACGTGGCTTCGTCGACGTCGAGCAGCGGCATGTTGGTATGTGTCGTGCCTGCATTGTTGACGACGATGTCGGGCGGGCCAAACTGATCGACGCATGCGCGTACCAGTGCATCGATATCGGGTCGCAGCGAAACATCGCAGCGCGCGAACGCCGCGGCTGAGCCGAGCTCAAGCGCTAGCTCTTCGCCCTTGTCGCGTTCCAGATCTGCAATAACGACACGTGCGCCCTCAGCTACGTAGGCGCGCGCGATGCCTTCACCAAACCCGCCGGCGCCACCGGTGACAATCGCAACTTTGCCCTGCAGCTGGTTCATCTGCGGCCGGTGATCTCCGCATAGAACGCATCGCTGGTGGGCTTGCGGCCGAGAAAGGCTTCGACCAGCGCCTGCGGGGGGCGCTGCCCGCCCGACGCCAGGATCGTTTGCCGATAGCGGCGGCCGACATCAGCGCTAAGCATTTTCCCGTCGAATGCGGACAACATGTCGAGCGCGAGTACTTGCGACCACATGTATCCGTAATAGCCTGCGGCGTAACCGCCCATCAAATGCCCGAAGCCCGCCGGAAACAGCGAACCGTCGACGTGGCCCAGCCGCGTTTTGCCTTCGAGTTCGGCCCAGGTGGCCATCGCAGCCGGCGGCGCGCCGGTATGCAGCTTCATATCGTAGTTGGCGTACTCGCGTTGCCGCGCGAAGCGCGTGCCTTGACCAAACTTGCGCGCAGAATCAAGCTGTTCGATTTGTGCTCGGCTGAGGGGCGGGCATTCCGGACATACCTCGGCAAACAGTTTCAGAGCTTCTTCGCGACGCGCCCATTCCTCGAACATCTGCGAAGGCGCTTCGACAAAATCGCGTTTGACCGAAGTGCCGCTCTGATCGACGTAGCGGGTTTTCGACAGCACTCCGTGCAGCACGTGCCCGAACTCGTGCAGCAGCGTTTCGAGCTCGTCGTGATCGAGCCCCTTGCGATTGAAATTGGTCACCAGCACAGAGATCGGAGTTCGCTGCGCCAGCCTTGACCCAGCGCGCACCGGAAACGCCGCCGCGTGGTTGTACTTGCCTTCACGCGGATACAGGTCGAGGTAGATGCCGCCGACGAATTCGCCGGTATGACTCGCCGCATTCTTTCCCGCCCCGCGCTCGAACACGTCAAAGTACCGAACGTCTTCGTTCCAGACCGGCACCCGGCGCTCGACGAACTTGATCCCGTACAGACGCTCCGCGAGTTTGAGTGTGTACAGCACACTCTTGTCGGTCGGAAAGTAGGCGCGCAGCGCTTCCTGATCAATCTTGAAGCGCTCTTTCCGAATGCGCTCCTGATGGAACGCCAGATCCCAGCGATACAACATCGGTGCAGCCGGGTCGGTGCCGGTGAACTTCGCCTTGTCGGCGCGCAGCTCAGCGAGCTCACGCGCCTCGACCTCATCGACCGCGGCCTGCACCTTACCGAGAAACTCATTCACGGCAGCGGGCGTTTGCGCCATCCGGCGTTTAAGCGCATACGAGGCGTAATCGGGCATGCCATGCAGTTGCGCCAGCTCGTACCGCAGCTTCAATGCGCGATCGAGCAACTGCAGATTTTGTTCACCACCCTCGCGATTCTTCGCCCACCACACCTTGCGTCGCGCCGCTTCGCTAGTGGCGTTCTGCAGGAACGGCACAACGGTCGGATAGTCGAGTCCCAGCACCAGGTTGCCGTTTGTATCGCGCTTGCGCGCAGCAAGCCACGCTTCCGGCATTCCGGCGGCTTCGGCCGGTGTTAACACGATAGTCGTCGGATCCTCGTTGACGTTCTTGCTGAACTGCAAACCAAGGCGCTCGATCTCGTCGGCGATCTCCTGCGCGCGTTTGCGCTTGTCCGGGGGCAGCGTCGCGCCACCGTCTTCGAATTTTTCGATCAAATCCTGCTTGAACGTCTGATCGATCGCGTCCTTCGGCTTCGTCGCGCGTACGCGCCGGTAAAGCGGCTCGCTTTGCGCCATCTCGGTTTCGAACGGCAGCAGTTTTTCCAGACACGCTTGCGCGGCGTCACGCGTCGGTTTATCGCTTGCGACGTTCTGCAGCAAGTAGACCGGATACGCAAAATCGGCAAACTGCATCGACAATCGGTTCCAGTCGGCGAAGACGTCGCCGGCTTTCGATTCAATCGCTTTCTTAGTCGCGCGTGCCTTCGCTAGCTCGTTGTCGCAACGCGCGGTGATCGTGACCGCGTCGTACAGCGGAATTAACGGCCGCGTCGGAGCCGCGCTCGCGGTGCCCATCAGAATCGTGCTCGCTGCCGCAACCACCTTCATGACTCTTGTGAAACTCATTGGTTTTTCCGTTGTTGCCACTGCACGTCGGCGCCGCCCGCTTCCCGATTCAAGACACGCGCGAGCACGAACAGCAGATCGGAAAGTCGGTTCAGATACTGCCGCGGCCCGTCCTTAACGGTGTCCTGCGTGCCGAGCCCCACCAGCGCACGCTCAGCGCGCCGGCACACAGTGCGGCAGACATGCGCAAGCGCCGCAGCGTGTGAACCGCCCGGCAAAATGAACTCGGCAAGACGCGGCAGATCAGCGTTGTAGTGCGCCAACCGCGCATCGAGTCGTGCGACCTGCTTATCGCTGATCATCGAATAGCCTGGGATCGCCAACTCGCCGCCGAGATCGAACAGGTCGTTTTGGATCGCAGCCAGATCACAGCGAATGGAATCTGAAAGTTCGCCCGTCAACAGCAGACCGATGCACGAATTGAGCTCATCAACCTCGCCCATTGCGGCCACGCGCAAGTGATTCTTGGGCACGCGCGAGCCATCGGCCAGGCCGGTGGTGCCGTCGTCGCCGGTGCGCGTCGCAATCTGAGACAGCCGGTTACCCATAGAATGCCCTGTAGTCAAACGAAGGACGCCATTATGAATGCGCCTATCCACCCCAACACCTTGCGCAGGCCATTGCCGGCGGAATTCATCGATAGCTTGCAGGCGATGTTCGGCACGCGAATGTCGACCGCCGATTCGGTGCGCGAACATCACGGGCGTGATGAATCACCTTATCCGCCGATGCCGCCGGACGCGGTGGTCTTCGCACATTCAACCGAAGAAGTGAGTGCGCTGGTGAATTTGTGTGCGCGCCATCGCGTGCCACTCATTCCGTACGGCGTCGGCTCCTCGCTTGAAGGCCATCTCCTCGCTCTGCAAGGCGGCGTTTGCGTCGATCTGTCGCAGATGAATCAAGTCCTAGCGGTTAACCCTGAGGACCTTACCGTCACTGTGCAAGCTGGCGTCACGCGCAAGCAGCTAAATCAGGAAATTCGCGACACTGGATTCTTTTTTCCGATCGATCCCGGCGCTGACGCCACGATCGGCGGTATGACGGCGACCGGCGCGTCCGGCACGAATGCCGTGCGCTACGGCACGATGCGCGAAAACGTGCTTGCGCTGACGGTTGTGACCGGTGAAGGAAAAATCATCCGTACGGCGCGGCGCGCAAAAAAGTCGAGCGCAGGTTATGACCTGACACGGATATTCGTCGGCAGCGAAGGCACGCTCGGCGTCATTACCGAGATCTCGCTGCGCATCTATCCGCAACCGGAAGCGGTGTCTGCCGCGTCGTGCTCGTTTCCTACCGTCGAAGACGCGGTGCAAACGACGATCGCAACGATTCAAATGGGGATTCCGATCGCGCGCTGCGAATTGCTTGACGCGCTGACGGTCAAAGCAGTGAACGCGCGCGACAAGCTTGGGTTGCCCGAGATGCCGCTGTTGCTGTTCGAGTTTCACGGCTCGACAGCGAGCGTGGCCGAGCAAGCAACGATGGTCGAAGCGATCGCACGCGAGCACGGTGCTGCCGCGTTTCAGTGGGCGACGCGCCC
>DATLOA010000384.1:0-3530 GCA_035536515.1 Burkholderiaceae bacterium
GCACGGTGGACCCGGCGGGGGATGTTCGCCGGAGCATCGACGCTTCTTCGATCCCGAATTTTTTCGCATCGTGTTATTCGATCAGCGAGGTGCGGGCGCTTCAACTCCTGTCGGTGAAGCGTTCGGTAATAACACCGTTCAGTTGAGTGCCGACATTGAGAAGCTGCGCGCGTATCTTGAGGTCGACCGCTGGCTCATTTTTGGCGGCTCGTGGGGAAGCACCCTGGGGCTGGCTTACGGTCAGGCGAATCCGCATCGATGCTCTGGTTTCGTGCTGCGCGGCATCTTTCTTGGCCGACAAAGCGAGATCGACTGGTTTTTGTACGGGCTGCGCACAATATTTCCGGAAGCATGGCATCGGTTTGCCACCATGCTGCCGCCGGCCGAACGCAAGGATTTGCTAAAGGGCTATCTGAAGCGTTTGTTCGATACCGACGCGCGCGTGTATCTGCCGTTTGCGCGCGCGTGGAGCGAGTACGAAGGGTCGTGCTCGACACTGCTGCCTAATCCCGAACTCGTGCGTCACTTTGCCGACGAAGCACTCGGACTGGCGCGCATGGAGGCGCATTACTTCGCGCACCAGTGCTTTCTCGCGCCGAATCAGCTGCTGAACCAGCTGGATCGCGTTCGCCATTTACCGGCGTCGATCGTGCAGGCGCGCTACGACATGATCTGTCCCATCGTCAACGCCGACGAGCTGGCGCGTGCCTGGCCGACGGCCAAGTACACCGTCGTCGCTGACGCCGGGCATTCGGTGTGGGAGCCATCGGTGAGCGCCGCGGTGATTGCGGAGGTCGATCGTATGAAGCTGCACCTTGCCCGTTAGCCGGGCGGCACTAAGCGCTTGTTCGATCCTGCGTGCGGGGCTACGATCATTCGCGTCAACGCCACCCGACAGGAGCAGCCCATGAAAGTCGCCGACATACTCCGCGTCAAAGGCACCGCGCTTTATACCGTCACGCCCAACGCGCCGCTTGCTGACGCGGTCAATCTGATGGCTGAGCTCGATATCGGTTCGGCGGTCGTCATGGAGTTTGGCGAGCTCGCGGGGATGTTGACGTTTCGCGAGGTGATCAATCGTCTGCACACCAACGGAGGCGCGATTGGCGACATCGCAACGCGTGCGGCGATGGATCCGTCCCCACTGACGGTGGCATCGGATACCGACATCATGGAAGTGCGGCGCTTGATGCTGGAGCGTCACGCTCGATATCTGCCGGTGATGGACGGCCGCACGCTGGCGGGTGTCATTTCTTTTTACGATGTTGCCAAGGCTGTGCTCGAGGAGCAGAGCTTCGAAAACAAGATGCTAAAGGCTTACATCGGCGATTATCATGAGCCGGAAGAAGCCCGCAGCTGAGTGGAGCCGCACGGCACAGACCCGCTTTCGAAGCCGGAGCCCGGCCGACTCTCCGAAAATTTTCGCATCGCCATTGTCGGCGCGGGGATCTCGGGCCTGGCGTGCGCGCGGGCGCTTGTGGATCGCGGCGCAAGGGTCACCGTATTTGAGCAAGGCCGGCGTCCGGGCGGCCGCGCCGCCACGCTGCGCACTGAATTCGGCAACTTCGATCACGGCGCGCATTACTTCACGGTGCACAACCACACGTTCGAGCGCGCGGTCGCGCAGTGGCTTCAAGCCGGCGTCGCCACGCGTTGGCCTGGCCGCATCATCGCGATAGAAGGCGCAGTCACCGAAGACAAAACAGCGTCAGCCATCCGCTACACCGGGGCTGCCGGCATGATTTCGATTGCCAAGCATCTATCCGAAGGCCTCGATGTGCGACTTGATACGCGTATCGGCGCGGTGTTGCAGACGGGGTTACGTTGGGTACTGCTCGACGAAACCGAGCGTGCGCCGTCGCCCGGCGGGTTCGACGCGCTGGTGCTAGCGATGCCGTCGGGGCAGGCGGCGCAGCTGGCCGGCGTTCCTCCGGCGCTGGTGCAACACCTGCGCATGGTGGAGTGGCGCCCTTCTTGGGCAGCGGTGTTAGCGTTGCAGGCGGCAAGCGGTTTCGATTTCGCCGGGGCGTTTGTCAACGATCATCCGGCGTTGTCTTGGGTAGCGCGCGAGGACGGCGAATCGGGCTCCGAGCGCTGGGTATTGCACGCAAGCGCTGACTGGACCGTGAGGCATCTCAATATGCCAAGCGACGATGTCGCGTCACTGCTGGCGCAGGCGCTGGCCGAGCGCTTCAATTTCGGGTTTCGCCCGGCGTACGTGTCGGCGCATCTATGGCTGTACGCGACCCCGGTGCGGCCGCTGCTCGAGCGCTATTTGTGGGATGCGAAGTTGCGCATCGGTGCGATTGGAGATTGGTGTCAGGGTCCGCGGCTCGAAGGCGCCTTTTTATCAGGCGACTCTTTGGGCGCTGCGATTACGTCTTGACGACTTCCAGCCCGGCGTCGGTATTGCTGCGCGAGCGGCGTTTTGCGCCGCTGTTCTGGGTCCAGTTTCTCGGTGCCGCGAACGACAACGTACTTAAATTCGCATTCACCTTGCTGGCAACGTATGCGGCGGCAACATGGGGTGGTATCGACCCTCGTTACGCGGGATTTTTGATTGGCGCTCTGTTCATTGCGCCTTTCGTTTTGTTTTCGGCGACCAGTGGACAGCTCGCGGACAAGCTCGAAAAGTCGCGCCTGATCCGCCGGCTAAAGGACGCCGAGATTGCCGTGATGGCACTGGCGGCGACGGGGCTGACGCTGCAATGGCCGGCGCTCATTTACATCGGGATGTTTCTAATCGGGCTGCAGGCGACAGTGTTCGGTCCGGTTAAGTACTCGTATTTGCCGCAGCACCTCGTTGCGACCGAGCTCACGCGCGGCAACGGATTGATCGAAATGGCAACGTTCATCGCAATCCTGATCGGCACGATCGTCGCCGGGACGTTGATCAACGCCTTCGCGGCCGCCGGCGCCGCGGTAGTTGCGGTAGCGATCGTTCTCCTCGCGATCGCGGGCAGGTCGGCTGCGCAATTCATTCCGCATTCGCCCGCAGCGGACGCGTCGCTGATCATCAACTGGAATCCGTTTTCAGAAACTTGGGCCAACCTGAAGCTCGCACACCACGACCGTACGGTGTACAACTCGATCCTCGGTATTTCGTGGCTATGGTTTTTCGGATCAATTTTTCTGACCAGCCTCGCGCCGTTTGCGCGTAACGTGCTGGGCGGCAACGAGGCGGTCGTCACGTTTCTGCTCGCCGTGTTCTCGATTGGTATTGGAGGCGGGTCGCTGTTGACCGATCGTCTGTCGGGACGCAAGGTCGAAATTGGACTTGTGCCGCTAGGCTCAATCGGTATGACCGTATTCGCGCTCGATCTGTACTTCGCATCGCGCTCGGCGGCGGCGGTCGCGCCTTTGCAGTCGGTCGGCGAATTCATGGCGCGCGATGGGGCGTGGCGCATCGTTGTCGATCTCGCGCTGCTGTCGGCGTTCGCGGGGCTTTACTCGGTGCCGCTATACGCGCTGATACAAAGCCGCGCGCAAAAGACTCACGTCGCGCGCATCGTTGCCGCTAACAACATTCT
>DATLOA010000385.1:0-11538 GCA_035536515.1 Burkholderiaceae bacterium
TCCGCTCAAATATCTGCCAGCGCGATCGCAGTGACGCCGGTTCTGGTTTTTGATATCGAGACGATTCCCGACGTCGCGGGGCTGCGGCGCCTGCGCGCCGAATGGCGCGACATAGCCGATACAGAAGTCGCCGAGTGCGCATTTGAAGAGCGGCGCGGCAAAGGCGGCAGCGATTTTCTGCCGCTGTATCTGCAGCGCATCGTGGCTATCTCGTGCGTGTTGCGTAACGACTCCGGCTTCCGGGTTGGTTCGATCGGTGCTTCAAGCGATTCCGAAGCGGCGCTGATTCAGAGCTTCTTTGGAATGATCGACCGCCACACACCGCAGATGGTGAGTTGGAACGGTAGTTGTTTCGATCTTCCGGTCCTTCACTATCGCGGACTGCTGGCTGGTGTTTCAGCGGCGCGATATTGGGAGCTCGGCGCCGACGATCCCGAGTTCCGCTACAACAATTACATCGGCCGCTATCACACGCGCCATATTGACTTGATGGACGTGCTCGCGCTGTATCAGTCGCGCGCGAATGCGCCGCTCGACGTTTTGTCGAAGCTCGCGGGCTACCCTGGCAAGCTCGGCATGGACGGCAGCCAGGTGTGGCAGGCGTACCGCGACGGACAGATCGAGCAGATCAGAAGCTACTGCGAAACCGACGTCGTTAACACGTACCTGCTGTTCAATCGTTTTCAGAAAATGCGCGGCATGTTGGACGACGCGCAGCTCGCCGCCGAGGAGACACTGGTGCGCGATTCGCTGCAGCGCCAGTCGGCGTCGCACTGGCGCGAGTATCTCGATGCGTGGCCCGCCGCGGTCGCTTGACCGTGAGCGCTCAACGCTTCGAAGTCGAAATCGAGTCGCTAGACCAGGAAGGGCGCGGCGTCGCGCATCGCGACGGCAAAGCGGTTTTCATCGAAGGTGCGCTGCCGGGCGAGCGCGTCGTCTACGAAAGGTACCGGCAGAAACCGCGCTTCGAAACCGGCCGCGCAGTCACGATCGAGCGCGAGTCGGCAATGCGCGTCGTGCCGCGCTGCCCGCATGCGGGATTGCACGTTGGCTCGTGCGGCGGCTGCTCGATGCAACACATCGATGCGCGCGCGCAGGTAGCTTTGAAGCAGCGCGTGCTGGAAGACGCGCTGTGGCACATCGGCAGGGTGCGGCCGCAGATGGTGCTGCGCCCGATCGAGGGGCCCGCATGGCACTACCGCCATCGCGCTCGCATGGCTGTCCGCTACGTAGCAAAAAAAGGCAGCGTGCTGGTCGGCTTTCACGAGCGTGCGAGTAGCTACGTAGCAGACATCCGGCAATGCGAAGTGCTGCCGAAGAAAGTCAGCGATCTTCTGCTGCCGCTGCGCGACCTGGTGTACTCGCTGACTCTGCATGAACGGTTGCCGCAGATCGAGCTCGCAGTCGGCTCGGTCGCGGAGCGTGAGGCGGTGATGCTGGTGTTTCGCGTGTTGCAGCCGCCCACCTTAGAAGATCGCGCGCTGCTGCGCGCCTTCGGTGTCGCACACGCTGTGGACATCTGGCTGCAACCCGCGGGGCCCGATTCCGCCGTGCCGCTAGATAATAATCAATCGCCGCGGCTCGAACTGCGCCTTCCCGAATTTGACCTTGCACTGCCGTTTTCTCCGACCGACTTCACACAGGTCAATCATCGCGTTAACGAGACGCTGGTGTCGCGCGTCGTGCGGCTGCTTGCGCCCGAGCCTTCGGATGTCGTCGCCGATTTTTTTTGCGGTCTCGGCAACTTCACTTTGCCGGTCGCCACGCTTGCACGGAGAGTGGTCGGGATCGAGGGCAGCGTGTCGCTAGTCGAGCGCGCACGCTTCGCGGCAGAGAGCAACGGTCTGAGCGACCGCACGCAGTTTGAAGCGCGCAATTTGTTCGACTTCACGCTTGACGACTGGTATGCGCTGAGCGCGCGGCATGGAGTTGTCAGCAGGGTGCTAATTGACCCGCCGCGCGAGGGAGCCCTGGCGTTAGCGCAGGTTCTCGCCGCTGCGTCCGGGCACGGAAAGGCAACGCGCGTAGTCTACGTCTCGTGCAACGTGGCGACGCTCGCGCGCGATTGCGGCCTGATGGTCAGCCAGGGCGGGTGGACATTGCGCGCGGCAGGGGTCGTCAACATGTTTCCTCACACGTCTCACGTGGAGTCGATCGCCTGGCTTGAGCGCGCGGATTAGGAGAAGGTTGCCGTCCGCAGCAGCCCTCTGCGTGTTAACATTTCGCGCTAAGTTGTACGTCGCAAGTCATTCATTTGTCGAGCTTTTTGGGTGCTCGACGACCCACAAGAACAAGGAAAAGTAAGCAATGGCGGTAGAACGAACATTATCGATTATCAAGCCGGACGCGGTTGCTAAAAACGTCATCGGGAAGATCTATTCTCGGTTCGAACACAACGGCTTGAAGGTGATTGCCGCGAAAATGGTTTCGCTGTCCCGCGCCGAAGCGGAAGGGTTTTACGCCGTGCATCGTGAGCGGCCGTTCTTCGAGGATCTGGTGGCGTTTATGGTGTCCGGTCCGGTGATGGTGCAGGTGCTTGAAGGCGACGATGCGATTGCGAAGAATCGTGAGTTAATGGGCGCCACTGACCCCAAGAAAGCGGCCGCCGGCACGATCCGCGCAGACTTTGCCGACAGCATTGATGCCAACGCAGTGCACGGCTCGGATGGTGCGGCGACGGCCAAAGTGGAGATCGAATACTTTTTTGCGCAGATGAGGCTGCTTTCACGATAGTCAGCAATGTCACCACCTTCGCGCGTAAACCTTCTTGACTTCGACGCTGATCGGTTGGCGGCGTATGTCGAGTCGCTGGATGAAAAGGCGTTTCGCGCGCGGCAGCTGTTGCGCTGGATTCACCGGCGCGGAGCGAGCGACTTCGACGCGATGTCGGATTTGGCGAAATCGCTACGAGCCCGGCTGTCGGCCCACGCGCACATTCAATTGCCGCCGGTGTTGAACGACGTGACAGCGGTCGATGGCACGCGCAAATGGCTGCTCGACGTTGGGCTAGGCAATGCGATCGAAGCGGTTTTCATTCCCGAGGCCGAGCGCGGCACATTGTGTATTTCAACGCAGGCCGGATGCGCCGTGAATTGCGCGTTTTGCTCGACGGGCCGCCAAGGCTTCAACCGGAATCTGACGACCGCCGAGATCGTCGGTCAGCTATGGATGGCGGAGCACGCACTGCGCGGAGCTGGCGGCGAGGGGGATCGCGCGATTTCGAACGTGGTGCTGATGGGAATGGGAGAGCCGCTGCAAAATTACGACGCCGTGTTGCCCGCGTTGCGCTTGATGCTTGACGACAACGCTTACGGACTGTCGCGGCGGCGTGTAACGCTATCGACCTCGGGCATGGTGCCGCAGATGGATCGCCTAGCCTCGGATTGTCCGGTCGCCCTCGCGGTGTCATTGCATGCCTCGAACGATGCGTTGCGCGACAAGCTAGTACCGCTCAACCGCAAGTATCCGCTGCGTGAACTGCTTGCCGCGTGCAGCCGCTATCTGCGTGCAGCACCGCGCGACTTCATTACGTTCGAGTACGTAATGCTTGACGGCGTCAACGATAGCGACCGGCACGCCGCCGAGCTGGTGGCGCTGGTGGCCGACATGCCGTGCAAATTTAACCTGATTCCGTTCAATCCATTTCCACAGTCGGGATTCAAGCGCTCCTCGGCGGAACGCATTCGTACGTTTGCGCAACACTTGATGGACGCCGGAATTGTTACCACAACGCGCAGAACACGTGGCGACGATATCGACGCGGCGTGCGGCCAACTCGCGGGCGACATTCAAGACCGAACCCGCCTTAGTGACCGCACGGCTCGCGTCATTCCGTTAACGGCAAGCGCGCGCTAGAGGAACATATGGATTTACGCCCTACGATCTGCGCTGCGCTGGCAATGCTGGCTGCGGCCTGCACTACGACGACCACCACCACGGTCACAAATGAAGGCGTGTCTAAGACGACGCCCACGCGGTCGACCAAGGTCACCGAGGCCGATCTGCGCACGCGCGTTCGCGCGCGCACCGATTTGGCCGCTGGTTATTACCGCAACGGCCAGCTTGCCGTGGCGCTCGAAGAAGCGCGGCGCGCCGCCGCTATTGACGCGAACTACGCCGAAGTGCACGGCCTGCTCGGTCTCATTTACATGGACATGAAGGAGCAGCGCGAAGCGGAAGAAAGCTTTCAGCGCGCTCTGAAGCTCGACGCAGCAAATTCCGAGCTGAACAACAATTACGGCTATTTCCTGTGCAACACCGGGCGAGAGCGTGCGTCGATCGAGTACTTCAACGTCGCTATTCGGGATCCGTTGTATCGCACTCCCGCCCGCGCCAATCAGAACGCCGGCGCCTGCCTGATGCGCATTAAGGACTACGAGGGGGCGGAGCGATACCTGCGCCGCTCGTTCGAGCTTGACGCCGGCGTCGCCGTGCCGAAGTTTTTGCTGTCGCGCTTGTATCTGGCAACAAATCAGGTCGAGAAAGCTACGTTCTATTACAACGTTCTGGCCAAGTCGGTCGAATCGTCGGCCGAAAGCTTGTGGCTTGGGCTGCGCGTTGCGCGCGCCAACGCCGACCTGCGAACCGAGACACAGCTGGCTAATGAGCTGAAGCAGCGCTTTCCGCAGTCGCCCGAAGCCGCGGCGCTCGCGCGCGGCGACTTCGATGAATGAGGGGCTGGTTTCGAACGTGCGCGCAAGCACGCACCACGAGGCTAACTTGACGCATGTTGGAAGCGCGCCGGCTCCAGACGGCTACGGCCCGCGGCTCGCGCGGCAGCGGCAGAGCGCGGGCCTTAGCTTCAGCGACATCGCATCGACGCTGCGCCTACACCCGAATCAGGTACGCGCCATTGAAGAGGAGGATCTTGCGCGTCTGCCGGCGGTGGCTTACGTGCGCGGCTTCATTCGCAGTTATGCGCGCCTGCTGAATATCGATGCGGAGCCGCTGCTGACCGATCTGAACGCAAAGCTCGCACCGGCACAAGAATCTGTCGTCGAGGGTATGGCCACCGACTCGGCTGCGCGCGCGGCAGGTCAAGAGCGCAGGTTTCCGCAGTGGGCGATCGGCATCGCGGTGCTAATTCTGGTTGCGCTGGGATTCATCGGATGGCAAGCCACCTTGGCGCCAACCGCTCTTCAAGCGGCGTCGGAAGTCGTCGCCCCCCCGGCCGCGCCATCGGCTGCAGCGCCACTTGCTCCCGCACCTGTAGCCGCGCCGGGTACGCCGTTGCCTGCCGTGATCACCGAGACATCAACTTTAGCTGCATCGGTCGAGCCCGTTCCAACTCCTGCCGACGTTGCGGAGCCGACGGTGGCGTCAAGCGTTACCGCAAGCGGCGCCGCGCCAACGGTGCTGCTGCGTTTTAGCGGCGCCTCGTGGGCCGAAGTCACCGATCGCGGTGGCAAGATCCTGTTGTCGCAACTGAGCTCAGCAGGCGCCGAGCACGCACTCGATGGTGAACTGCCGCTGACTGTCGTGATCGGTGATGCCAACTTCGCGTCCGTCGAAGTGCGCGGTGCCGCGTTCAATCTGCAGCCGTTTACTCGAAACAACATTGCGCGCTTCACAGTCAAATAATGGGTCAGCTCAACGAGCCACTAGAGTGCTTGCCGCCGTCAGTGCAGCCCGCTGCGCGGCGGCCGACGCGGCAGGTGCGGGTTGCGTGGGCTGATCGCGTCGTTCGAATCGGCGGCGATGCACCGGTAGTCGTGCAATCGATGACCAACACCGATACGGCGGATGCGATCGCCACTGCGATTCAAGTCAAGCAGCTCGCTCAGGCCGGATCGGAAGTCGTGCGCATCACCGTCAATTCTGCCGAGGCCGCGGCCGAAGTGGCACCGATTCGTGAGCAGCTCGACAAAATGGGAATCGACGTTCCGCTCGTCGGCGATTTTCACTACAACGGCCACAAGCTGCTGACGCAGTTTCCCGCTTGTGCGCAAGCGCTGTCCAAATACCGCATCAATCCCGGCAACATTGGCCGCGGAGCGAAGGGCACCGACAACTTCGCGCAAATGATTGAAGTCGCGTGCCGCTATCGCAAGCCCGTGCGCATTGGCGTCAACTGGGGCAGCCTCGACCAGGAACTGCTCGCGACAATGATGGATGAGAATGCGCGTCGCACTGAGCCGCTCAATGCGAAGGGCGTGCTGCGCGAAGCACTGGTGCAATCGGCCATTGAGAGCGCCGAGCGCGCCGAAGCGCTGGGGTTGGGCCCAGACATGATCTGCCTGTCGGCCAAGGTCAGCGGCGTGCAGGATCTGATCGCAGTTTATCGCGAGCTGTCGCGGCGCTGCGACTATCCGCTGCACCTTGGGCTAACCGAAGCCGGCATGGGCAGCAAGGGCATCGTCGCGTCGACGGCGGCACTGTCAGTGCTGTTGCAGGAGGGCATCGGCGACACGATTCGCATATCGCTGACTCCTGCGCCCGGTGAATCACGAGCGACGGAGGTTCAGGTCGCGCAGGAGATTCTGCAGACAATCGGTCTGCGCGCGTTTACGCCGATGGTGGTCGCGTGCCCCGGCTGCGGCCGCACCACCAGCACTTTTTTTCAGGAGCTCGCCGACGATATTCAATCGTGGCTGCGTGCGCAGATGCCGATCTGGCGGGCAAATTTCCCCGGGGTCGAATCGATGACTGTCGCGGTCATGGGGTGTGTCGTCAACGGGCCGGGCGAGAGCAAACACGCGAACATTGGCATCAGCCTGCCGGGTTCGGGCGAAGCGCCGGTCGCGCCGGTGTTTGTCGACGGCGCGCGTACTGTGACGCTGAAAGGCGATCGCATCGCGGCCGATTTTCAGGCGATGGTCGACGATTACGTGCGTCGCACGTACTCAGCGAAGGCCGAGCCACCTTCACCCACCGCAATAGTCACTTCGGCAGCAATTCCAGCGCATCAATAGGCCCTAATGGCGAATGTGAAGCTTGCCGCGGTGCGCGGCATGAACGATTTGTTGCCCGCGCAAACGCCGTTATGGGAGTGGTTCGAAGCGCGCGTGGCCGACTGGGTTCGCTCGTACGGCTATCAACAGATCCGCACGCCGATTTTGGAGCACACCGATCTGTTCGTGCGCGGCATCGGGGCGGTGACCGACATCGTCGAAAAGGAAATGTACTCGTTCGAGGATCGCTCGAACCAGGAGCGGCTGACGCTGCGCCCCGAGTTCACTGCGGGCACGGTACGCGCGGCGATCGAGCACAGCCTGACTTACGACGGTCCGAAGCGCGTCTGGTCCATGGGTCCGCTGTTTCGCCACGAGCGCCCACAGCGCGGGCGCTTTCGCCAGTTTCACCAGGTCAACGTCGAAGCGCTGGGCTTCGTGGGACCCGATATCGACGCTGAGCAAATCGTAATGCTGGCGCGGCTGTGGAAGATCCTCGGCATCGCAAGCGCGCGTCTGGAAATCAATTGCCTTGGGCAGGCTGACGAGCGCGCGCGCCATCGCGCAGAGTTGGTCGCGTATTTCGAGCAACATCGCGCCGAGCTCGACGCCGATTCAGCACGCCGGCTGACGACCAATCCGCTTCGCATTCTGGACAGCAAGAGTCCGGCGATGTCGAAACTGCTCGGCGACGCTCCCAAGATCACCGCGTATCTCGGCGATGCATCGCGCCGGCACTTTGAAGCGTTGCAAATGCTGCTGACCGCGGCGGGAGTCGAGTTCAAGGTCAATTCGCGTTTGGTGCGCGGCCTCGACTACTACAACTTGACGGTATTCGAGTGGATCACCGACGAGCTCGGTGCGCAGGGAACGCTGTGCGGCGGCGGCCGCTACGACCCGCTGATCGAACAATTGGGCGGTAAGCCGACGCCGGCGATCGGATTCGCAATCGGTATGGAACGAGTGATCGATTGCCTCACGCAGAGCGGGCAGTTGGACACGTCGCCGACCACCGACGTCTATGTTGTGCATCAGGCCGGCGCGACAGCGGAGCGCGCGTTTTTGACGGCGGAGAGTCTGCGCGATGCCGGGCTCGACGTGATCTGCCATGCCGGCGAGGCCAGCATGAAATCGCAAATGAAGCGCGCCGATGCGAGCGGCGCGGAGTTTGCCGTCATCATCGGCGAGGCGGAGCTTGCGTCCGATTCAGCGTCGGTGAAAAACCTGAGAGCGCCACTGGGTGGAACTGAGCAGCGTATCGTGCCGCTCCAAATATTGGCGGACACGCTGGTCATTGAGCTCAGCGCCGCTGAACAAGATCACTAAAGCGGAACACATCGATGGCTTACGACTTACAGGAGCAGGAACAGCTCGACGAGCTGAAGGCTTGGTGGGGCAAGTATGGCAATTTGATCCTGACCGTCATGACCGTCGTGCTGCTCGCGTTCGCGGCGTTCAACGCATGGCGCTGGTATCAGCGCAATCAGGCCGAAGAAGCCGCCAGCGTTTATGCAGAGTTCGAGCGGGCGCTGATCGCGCGCGAGACCGAGCGCGTCAATACGCTCACGACCACGTTGACCGACAGATACGGCCGCACCGCCTACGGCCCGATGGCGGCTTTGCAGGGCGCGCGCTGGTCCGCGGAAAACGGCGACGCCGCCGGCGCGCGAACGCGGCTGCAGTGGGTGATCGACCGTGCCGATCATCCGGAGATCGTCGCCATCGCCAGGGTTCGGATGGCGGGCGTGCTGCTTGACGAAAAACAGCTCGACGAAGCGCTGAAGGTGCTTGACGGCGCGAGCTCGACGATCCACGCAACGGCGGTTGCAGACCGCCGCGGGGACGTGCTGTTCGCGCAAAACAAAATCGATGAGGCGCGTGCCGCGTATCGTGATGCGCTCGCGAAAGCCACTGCGGAACATCCGCTGCGGCAGATCATTCAACTGAAGCTGGACGCTTTGCCACAAGCTGCGACCTCATGAAGGCCACGTCAATCGCAGCGCTTGCTGCGTCATTCAGTTTGCTGACGGGATGCTCGTGGCTTCCGTCATGGCTTGGCGGGCCGCCGTCGAGAGCGGTGGTGCCCACTGCGTTGACCGACATTAAGCCGACGCTGAATGCGCGCATCGCATGGCGCACAGCGGTCGGTGCTGGCCGCAGCGAGCTGATGCAGCCCGCGGTGACTGAAAACGCGGTGTACGCCGCGGCCGCCGACGGCGCGGTGGTGCGGCTTGCGCCCGAGTCGGGCCAGGTCGTGTGGCGCTCCGATGTCAAGGCGCGCCTCAGCGCCGGCGTTGGCAGCGACGGATTCACGGTTGTGGTGGCAACCACGCGCGGCGAAGTCATCGCACTCGGTGCCGACGGCAAAGAGCTATGGCGCACGCAGGTGGGTGGCGAGATGCGATCGCCGCCGCTCGTCGGCCGCGGCCTCGTGGTCGTGCGCTCGACCGACTATCGAGTCACCGCGCTCGATGCCTCGACCGGGCGACGCCGCTGGGCATATCAGCGCGCCAACGTGCCGCTGACATTGCGCAGCCTGACCGAGATGGTGTTCGCGAGCGACACGGTGATCGCCGGTTTTCCGAGTGGTCGCCTGGTGGCGTTGAGCACCGCGAATGGGGCGGTGCGCTGGGACGTTGCGGTTTCAGAGCCGCGCGGCGCCACCGAAGTCGAGCGACTCGCCGACGTGGTCGGTGCGCCGCTGGTGATCGGCAACGAAGTATGTGCAGCGTCCTATCAGGGCCGCGTCGGATGTTTCGAGACTACCAACGGCAGCCTGCGCTGGTCGAGCGAGATTTCGGCGCGCGCGGGCCCGACGGCAGACGAGCGGCGCGTGTATATCGTTGACGCGAAGTCAAATGTCGTTGCATTCAATCGTGCCGCCGGGTCGTCCGCATGGCGGCAAGAAAAGCTGATGCATCGTGATTTATCTGCGCCGCTCGCGTTGCGGCGTGCGATCGTCGTCGGCGATTTTGCGGGCGTCGTGCATTTTCTGTCGCCCGAAGACGGCTCGTTCGCCGCACGCGTGCCGCTGCCCGCGGAAATCGTCGCGACGCCGCGCCCCCTCGGCGGCGGCGCGGTCGTGCAGGCGCGCGACGGCACGGTCGCGTTGATAAGTATCGACTAAGAGGAGCCGGCGCTGCGCGCCGGCAACGGCTGTTATCAAACCCGTCGTTGCCATCGTTGGTCGGCCGAACGTCGGCAAGTCGACGCTGTTCAACCGCCTGACTCGCACGCGCGCGGCGCTGGTCGCCGACTTCCCGGGGCTGACGCGTGACCGTCATTACGGTGAAGGTCGCATCGGCCCGCGGGACTACATCGCGATCGACACCGGCGGCTTTGAGCCAGTGAATGCAGAAGGCATCGTGCGCGAGATGGCGGCGCAGACCGAACAGGCAATCGCCGAGTGCGATATCGTGGTCTTTGTTCTCGACGCGCGCGAAGGTCTAACCGGCCAGGATGCGCGCATCGCCAAGCGGTTGCGCGTGGCAGCGCGTCCGATCATCTTGGCGGTCAACAAGGCCGAGGGGCTTACCGAGCAATCGGCTGCCGAGTTCCACGAGCTCGGGTTGGGCGAGCCATGGCTGATCTCTGCTGCGCACGGCGACGGCGTCGAAGCGCTGATGCAGACCGCGCTCGAGAGATTTCCAGCGGCCGACGATCAAGAATCCGACGAGGCGGATGGCGACAAGCGTATTCGAGTCGCCGTCGTCGGCCGGCCGAACGTCGGCAAATCGACGCTGATCAATGCGCTGCTCGGCGAAGAACGCCTGATCGCGTTCGACCAACCCGGCACAACACGCGATTCAATCGAGATCGAGTTCGACTACGACGGCCATGCGTTCACGCTAATCGACACCGCAGGATTGCGCCGCCGCGGAAAAGTGTTCGAAACCATCGAAAAATTTTCGGTGGTTAAAACGCTGCAATCGATCGCCGATTGCAACGTCGTCATCCTGCTGCTCGATGCGGCGTCCGAGGTCGCCGATCAGGACGCGCACATTGCCGGCTTCATCCTCGAAAGCGGCCGGGCGATGGTGGTCGCGGTCAACAAGTGGGACGGACTTGACTCGTATCAGCGCGAAACAATCACACGCGAGATAGAGCGCAAGCTGCACTTTCTACGTTGGGCACGTTTTCATCAGGTCTCGGCGCGAAAGCGCACTGGACTGAAGCCAATGATGCGATCGGTGGCTGAGGCTTATCGCGCGGCGTTCGTGCGTTTGCCGACACCGAAGCTGACGCGCGCATTGATGGCCGCGGTGGCACGCCAGCAGCCGGCGCGTGCCGGGCATTCGCGGCCGAAGCCGCGCTATGCGCATCAGGGTGGCCACAATCCGCCGATCATCGTGGTGCACGGCAACTCGCTGAATCAGGTGCCCGATACGTACCGCCGTTATCTGGAAGGACAGTTTCGAGAGCAGTTCGAGCTGACCGGAACCCCGCTGCGGGTGGAATTCCGCACTAGCAGGAACCCGTACGTGGAGTAAACCTGAGATGGGTTTCAGGCAGGCTTGCTCGCCAAGGCGCATCTTTTGCTTTACATTGAATTGAGCTTGACCGTCTCCAATTAGTGAGCGTGCCAGCTCGGTCCAATGAACCGCATACGAACAAGCGTGTCAAAACGCTGGAGAAAAGATGACTGCCA
>DATLOA010000386.1:0-2065 GCA_035536515.1 Burkholderiaceae bacterium
CGAGGGCGCGAACGCGCTCGACTTCACGCGCTCGATCGTCGACATGTACAAGCCGCGCAAGCGGATCGACGTCGGCACGTGGGGCATCATGGGCATCGGCATGGGCTACAGCGTCGCCGCCGCCGTCGTGACCGGGCAGCAGGTGATCGCGGTCGAGGGCGACAGCGCCTTCGGCTTCTCTGGCATGGAGACCGAGACGATCTGCCGCTACGACCTGCCAGTGTGCATCGTGATCATGAACAACAACGGCGTCTACCGCGGTGACGAGAAGAACCCGACCGGCGGCTCAGATCCGTCGCCGCTGGTGTTCGTCAAGGACGCGCGGTACGAGAAGCTGATGGAGGCGTTCGGCGGCGTCGGCGTGCACGCGAAGACGCCAGACGAGCTCCGCAACGCGATGCAGGAGGCGATGCGCTCGCGGCGGCCGACGCTGATCAACGCCGTGATTGACGAGGGCGGCGGGACCGAGAGTGGGCGCATCACGAGTCTGAATCCCTCCGCGAAGAAGAAACCGTGACGGCACCTGACCGAAGCTCTCGCCAATGATGAAATTGCATAGGAAACCGTAATGGACAAGGCACTTTCGGGCTTTCGCATTCTGGACATGACCCACGTCCAGGCCGGGCCCACAGCATCGCAGCTGATGGCGTGGCTTGGTGCCGACGTCATCAAGTTCGAGCCGCCGACCGGCGATGCGACTCGCGGCCAACTGCGCGACGTGCCAAATGCTGACAGTCTGTACTTCACGATGTTGAACTGCAAAAAGCGTTCGATCACGGTCAATATGAAGAACGCGATGGGCAAAGAGGTCTTCATCGAGCTGCTGAAGAAATGCGACGTGGTGATGGAAAATTTTGGCCCTGGCGTGCTCGACCGTTTGGGTTTTACGTGGGATACGGTGCATCAAATCAACCCGCGAATTGTGATGGCATCGATCAAGGGGTTTGGCTCGAGCGGCCCCTATGCAGATTTCAAGGCATACGAGAATGTCGCGCAGGCGATGGGTGGCGGCATGAGCACCACCGGATTGCCTGATGGTCCACCCTGTGTCGCCGGTGCGCAAATCGGAGACTCCGGCACCGGATTGCATCTGGTCATTGGCATCCTTGCCGCCTTACATCAGCGCAATGCGACGGGCAAGGGGCAGTACGTCGAAGTGGCGATGATGGACGGCGTGATGAATCTCGCTCGCGTCAAATGGCGCGACCATCAGCGGTTGAAGCGCGGGCCATTGAGTGAATACAGCCAGCCCACCGAAGGACTCGATGCCACGCCGCGCGCAGGTAACGATTCGGGCGGCGGTCAGCTAGGCAACGTACTGAAGTGCAAGCCGGGCGGACCTTTTGATTACATCTACGTAGTCGTGCAGGAAGCAGTGTGGAATGCGTTGGCGAAGCGCGTCGGCGGCGACACGTTGATCAATGATTCACGCTTCGCCGCGATCGCTGATCGGCGCAAGAATCAAGCGCAGATGTGGGCTTTGCTGAACGAATTTGCCTCTGGCTATACCAAGCGCGAGTTGATGGCGGTTCTAAATGAACTCGACGTTCCATGTGGTCCGGTGATGAGCACCAAAGATCTGGCCGAGGACGAGCACGTAAAACTGCGCGAGATGTACGTAGAGCTGGATCATCCGCAGCGCGGCAAGTGGTTCAACGTCGGCATGCCGATCAAGCTATCCGATTCACCGGCGCACATTGAGCGCTCGCCCACGTTGGGGGAGCACACCGACGAGATCCTGCGCGAAGTGTTGGCGCTTCCCGAGGCACAGATCGACTCGATGCGCGAAGCCGGCGCCTTTACTAAGGAAGCGCCGAAGAAGACGAGCGAATATCACCCGCTGCGCGCGTGACAACAATAGGAAACAACGATGGCAAGCGACAAAACTGCGGTTCGAAAGATTCTCGACAAAGTGAAGGCAGAAAACCGTACTTCGCTCACCGCGCCGGAAGGCAAGCTCGTGTGCGATGCGTACGGCATCGCCGTTCCAAAAGAAGGTGTTGCAACGTCGGCTGCAGAAGCGTCGAAACTCGCTACCGGGATGGGTTTTCCGGTCGTGTTGAAG
>DATLOA010000387.1:0-2905 GCA_035536515.1 Burkholderiaceae bacterium
GCTTTGGCCCGAACGTTGCGGCGCAATCGCCATATATAAAACAGTACGCCGGCGACGACGAGCCACAGCACGAAGTCTGTCCACAGAAAAACAAACTTAGGCAAGCCGCACTCTCGGATCGACGAAGGTATACGCGATGTCGGTGGCCAGGTAGGCGAGGATGTACAGCAGCGATCCCAGGAAGACCATGACATGCACGATCGCGAAATCCTGTCCGCTGATCGCTTCAATCACGTATGTGCCAAGGCCCGGGATGCCGAAGAACGATTCGAAGACGATCGAACCCAGAAATGCATACGGCAACAGCGCGCTGACGTGGGTTAGTACGGGCAACCAGGTATTGCGCAGAACATGGCGGAACAAGACGATCCCTTCGGACAGACCTTTCGAGCGCGCGGTGCGCACGTAATCCTTATTCGCTTCCTCCAGCAGCATCGCGCGGAAAAGTCTGGCCTCCGAGCCAAGCTGAAAAATGATGCCGACGATGATCGGCAATGCCAGAAACTTCAGCAGACTGAGTCCGGGCACGAAGCCGGACAACGGAACCAGCTTCAGCATCTTGCCGAAAAACCACTGCGCAATGATGATGTAGAACAGGCTCGAAATCGACATCATCACAACGCACAGCACGGTGCCCCAGAGGTCGAGATAGCTCGCGCGGAAGAACACCAGCAGTAGCGAGAATGAAATGCCGACGATGACCGTCAACAGCAGCATCGGTCCCGCGAGCGTCAGGCTCACCACAATGCGGCTGCCGATTTCGTGCCGCAGATCACGCCCACTGTCAGTCGAGCCGAAGTCGAGCGTGAACAGTCGCAGCGATCGATCGTAAAAAATAGTGTCGGTAATTTTCCCGGCGCCTTCGGCGTCACGGTTAAACCACAGCGGCTTGTTGTAGCCGCGCGAAGCTTTCCATTGCTCGATCGCCTCCGCGGTGACGCGCTTGCCGCCGATGTTCAGCCGCGCGATGTTGTCCGGCGAGTTGACCGCGAAGAACAGCGTGAATGTCAGCAGGTTGACGCCAACCAAGATAAGCACCGCGTACAAACAGCGGCGAAGGATGTAGGCGCCCAACTACTCGGCCCCGCCGACTGCCAAGCCGCGCGCAGCGTTCTCGCGCTCGCGGCGCTTCCAGGTGCGGAAAGCGGGCACCACAGCGGCCATCAGCACCAGCACGATGACGACGATCGGCCACCAGATGGGGTTGTTCCACTGCGCGATCTTTGTTGCGCGTAGCACCGGATCGACCTTCATGTACATCAGTCGGTCGTTAACCAGCGGGCCGGGTTTGACGTTGCCGACCCACTGCTGGTGGACGGTGCCAGCGTACGGGTTGTAGCCGAACGCCCACGCTGCGTCCTCCTGAGTGATCGCGACCATGCGATCAATCACTTCTTGCTTGCGAAGCACATCGTCAAGGAACTTCAGCTCCTCAAACAACTTGTCGAATTCTTCGTTCTTATAGTTGGAGGAATTCTCACCGTTGCCTCCGGTCAGCGCCTTCGAGTTCGGGCCGTAAAGCAAGAACAAAAAATTTTCTGCATCCGGGTAGTCGGCAAACCATCCCCACCAGAAAATCTGCAACGAACCTTTTTCCGCCTTCTCCTGGAAGCGGTTGTAATCGGTGGCCCGCACTTCGAGCTGCACACCGATCTTTCCAAACTGCCGCACCATCCATTCAACTTCGGCCTTGAGCTCCGGCGTCAGCGCCCGCTGATAGTCGTAGTTCAGCACCAAAGGGGCGCCCGTTTTGGCGTCGCGGCCGTCCGGGTAGCCCGCTTCGGCGAGAAGCTTTTTAGCTTCCTCGATCGACTTGCGGCGCGGCTTGCCGTCGACCACGTCGTATACGACGCGATTGATCGAATCCTTGCGAAAGCCAAAGACACCCGGCGGCACCGGGCCCATTGCCGGCTCCCCGGCAGCCTTGCTTTCGAACACCCGGACGAATTCTTCCCAATCGATCGCAATAGAAAGCGCCTGGCGCAGCTTGCGATTTCGAATCTGGCGTTCGTGCGTGTCGCCCTTGCCAATGACCGGATCGAGCCAATTGAAGCCCAGGTACCAGTTGCTGATTTCGAACGTGCGCGGCATTTGAACCCCGCGCTCGCGATACAACTGCGCCACTTCTTCCGAGTTCTTCGCATCGAAATCGAACTCAAGCAGTGTGTCGAACCGGTACGTCACCGGGACGTCGTAGTAGCCCTGCAAAAATTTTGCCTTCTGCGGGATTTTTTCCTTTTCAATCGAGTTCACGATGCGGTCGATGAAAGGAATCGGCTTGCCGCAATCGGCAAGCAATCCGGCTGCTTTGTCGGCGTCTTCGCCCTCGCATGGGTACGTGTCACCGCGAAAATTTGGGTTGCGTTCAAGCACGTGACGTCGATTTTCCTGGTACTCGACCAACATGTAAGGGCCGGTGCCGACCGGCCAGTAATTGAGCGACAGGTTCTTACCGGCAAACCCGGCTTGCGCGTAGAACGCGTCGGCTTCCCACGGAATCGGCGCAAAAAACGGCATCGACAGCCAGTACTTGAACTGTGGGTACTTGCCTTTGAGTCGAATGCGCAACGTGTAGTCGTCGAGGGCCTGGGCGCCGGCGAGATCATGTTGGCGGAAGTCGAGAAACGGCAGATCCCGGCTCGCGGGATCCACGCGCTTGCGCAACTCCTTGTCGACAGCAGCGATCCGCTCGCCGTAATCCTTTAACCCGACGATGTGCTCGGCCATCAATGAAAACGACGCCGATTTGATGCGCGTCGTCGCCAGCCGCCGAATCGCATATACATAATCGTGCGCGGTCAGCTCTCGCGTCCCCAGGTCCGCGAAGTCAAATGGCGTGCGCTTGTCGGCGGACTCGGAAGCGGTCAGCGCATGGTAGCGATACTTGCCGCTCGCATCGCGCGTG
>DATLOA010000388.1:0-4369 GCA_035536515.1 Burkholderiaceae bacterium
ACGAAATCATTGACGAGCTTGGGTTGGCCGAAACCGACTGAGCGGAGGCGGCGGTGTGACCGACGCCGAATTTATGGCGCGCTTTTCATGGGCACAATCGAAATACCGCCGCTACTTTCCAGGACCGCGTAGCGAATCTGCTCCATTCGCTCCAGGCCCTGCAAGTGACGCGCCGCACTGAGGATGTCCTCCTCGTCGACGCGTGCTTTGTGCATTCGGTCTTTCAGCGGTACGCCGTTTTCGACAATCACCAGCGGCACGTCCTCAAGAAACCGGTCGAGCGCCTTCGAGCGCCGCTTCAGCAGCGACAATCCGACGTCGATGCCGACCAAGGTCACGATTACGATCAGCGCGTTTGTCATCGAGAAGTCCTGGCCGAGCAGCGCATTCTGAGTCGCCTCGCCGATGATCAGAAGCAGCACGAAGTCGAACGTCGTGATCTGCGCCAGCGAACGCTTGCCCGCCAGGCGCATGATTATCAACAAACCGAAGTAAACCACCGACGCCCGCAGCACCGAGTCCATAGTCACACCTCACGGAAAGATGAAATGACGGATACGCAACGGCGCTGCGTCGTCGATCGTCACGGTGCCCTCAAGCGAACCGGCCGAGTCGGGTTCGAGGTGCAGCTTGATTCGGGTGTCGATCGCACCTGGCGCTCGATTAAACGAGAACGTATAGCTTCGTTCGCTCAGCACAGTTGCCAGCGGCGGCGGAGTGATCGTTCGCAGCGACATCGCACTTAGGTAGCGCTCATCGATCCTGATGCGCAGTTCGCGTTCGCCAGATGCCGCGATAATTTCTAGCGTGGTCGTCGACCCTTTTCTGGCAAACCGCTGATATTCAACGCGGCTGCGGCCATCGGCACTGGCTGAGCTGGCATCGGCGAGCACACCTCCACCGCCCAGGAGGCCGGCAACGGCAGCCACGATCAGCAGAGCCATCGCCATCCAACCAATACGTTCAGCTCGCCACTGCCGACGCTGGAAGTCCTGGTGGTCTTCGATCTGCAGTGAGTTCGCCACCGAACGATGCGACGCAGAAGAGGGCTGAGAGCGGCCGATTATTCCCCCAGGAGTTGGTTATCGCTACTTCAAAGGAGACCTCATATGCGTCGACTCGTCAACTGCGCCTGCATATCTCCATCGCTTGCCTGGCTAGGCCTGCACTAAAGCTTTGTTCTGAGCCGTGGCCGTGGTTTTCAACGCTTGCGGCATCTCCAGTTCCCGCAGCGCCGCCCCGCGCATATCCTCCACGGATCGCGCAAACCCACTGCGATCGCTGTAATCCACCCAATCGCGCGAGCGGCGTTCATCGCGTTCACTCGCCGCTTTGGCGATCGTGAGATCCAATGCAGTCACCCCTGCAACGGCTGCGATGCCTATACCGCGACCCAGCCTGTTGCGCGAGCCGCCGTAGGCGGCCAAGGTAGCGAGATCGATCGCGTCGCCGGCGACTCGACCCCACAGCCATGGCGTTGGATTCTTCGCCTTCAGAATACCGGCGCCAGTCGCAATTTCGCGCAGGCCATATAAGAACAATAGCCCGCTGCTGTAGGGCATCCCGAGCGCGCGTCCCAATAGACGCGGCATCATCACTTCCGCGGCGCCAAGGCCGATGCTGAACCAACCCAGACCGCGCGCGGTGACGTCATTGATCGGACGGCCACTCCCGTATTGCCCCGCCTGCCTGATTCGTTTGTTCATTGCATCACCCGTTGAATTGCGTTGCTTCCGTTAAGTCCGTTCTGTCCTGGCTTCATCACTACCTTGATGCAACCGTCCTCCTTGGCGCGAAACGTCTTGTACATTTCGGGTCCGTCTTCGAGGTCGACGGTGTGCGTGATCACAAACGAAGGGTCAATCTGCCCCCGTTCGATGCGCCGCAGAAGATCATCGGTCCAGCGATTGACGTGCGTCTGGCCCATGCGAATCGTCAGGCCCTTGTTCATAGCCGCACCGAACGGAATGTTGTCGACCAGGCCAGCGTAAACGCCCGGCACCGACAGCACGCCGGCGGGACGGCACACGTACATCATTTCGCGCAGAACGTGCGGCCGGTCGGTTTCAATCATCACCGCTTGCTTGACGCGATCCATCGCCGAGTCGAACGAGCGCAGCGAATGCGCTTCCATACCGACCGCGTCGATGCACTTCTCCGGTCCTTTACCCTGCGTCAAGTCATTAAGCCGATCGAGCACGCTTTCTTCGTCGAAATTGATAGTGATCGCGCCACCCGCTGCTGCCATGCTCAGACGATCCGGCTGATTGTCGATCGCAACGATTTGCTCGGCGCCAAGTAGCAGGGCACTGCGAATTGCGAACTGCCCGACTGGCCCGGCTCCCCATATCGCGACGGTGTCCGTGGGCTGGATATTGCATTGAACGGCGGCCTGCCAGCCAGTCGGAAAAATATCCCCGAGGAAAAGCACTCGCTCGTCGCTCAATCCATCGGGAATTTTCACCGGCCCGGCGTCTGCGTATGGCACGCGAATGTACTCAGCCTGACCGCCCGCATAGCCACCCGTCAGATGGGTATAGCCAAACAATCCGGCGGTCGTATGACCGAACATCGTATCGCCGATTTTCTTGTTGCGATTGGTGCGCTCGCAAACTGAAAAGTTACCGCGACGGCATTGCTCGCATTCGCCGCAGATGATCGTAAATGGCACTACGACCCGGTCGCCGATCTTCAGCTTCTTGTTCGCCGAGCCGACTTCGACAACTTCGCCCATGAACTCGTGGCCTACGATGTCGCCGCTCATCATGCCGGGGACAAAACCATTGAATAGATGCAGGTCCGATCCGCAAATCGCGCACGAAGTCATCTTGATGATGGCGTCGCGCGAGTCTTCGATTTGTGGATCCGGAACCGTGTCGTAACGAATGTCGTGCTTGCCGTGCCAACACAACGCTTTCATGTTGCTTCCTACGAATTAGCTGGAAGCGTGACGGAGCAAGCGTGGGTCCCAACGTTGGAATTTTCGTCGCACGGCCCGCACGCGCAGGCACTAAATATTTTTCGCTTGCGCCACCGTCGCGGCCTGCCTTGCTTCTGCCCGATCTGCGGTATCGGCGCGCGGGCCTTCCTGCTCGCTAATGGCGTCGGGTTCGCAGCTCAGCGTGATGTGCATAGGGAAGTGATCGGAGCCTACGTATCCGAGCCGCCGCATGCTGACGAGGCGAAAATGCTTTGAGTGAAATACGTGGTCGATCGGAACGCGAAAGCCGGGGTAGCGTGCGTGAAACGTGCTGAAAAAGCCTCGCCCCTTACGAGGCTCCAGTAACCCGCTCACTTTCTGAAACAGACGCGTGCTGCGTGACCAGGCAACGTCATTCAGATCCCCGCATACAACCACGGGCCCGGTCGCTTCCGACACGCGACGCGCAACCTGCAGAAGCGCCGAGTCGCGCTCCGCTGATTCGGCGCTCTCGCCCGGCACGGGCGGAGGCGGGTGTACGCACGTGAGCCAAACCGGTACGCCGTTACGCAAAACCACCTTCGCCTGGATCGAAGGCATGTCGGGATGGTCCAGGAAGTCAATCACCCAATCTCTCACGTCGAGTCTTGAGCGAAGCAGCAAACCGTACGTATTGGACAGCGGATGTTTGACGGCATAGGGATGTGAGACCGCCAAGGCATCGAGCCGCGAGACCCACCACTCGTCTGTCTCGCAGAAAAGTACGACATCCGGATCCGCTCCACGAATCACCGAGAGCAACAGATCCGCCTGCCGGTTCGTCTGCAACACATTGGAAACCACGAGCGACAGCTGCTGCGAGATATCGGTTGAATCGCTCTGCTGAACTTCACGCGGAGCCAGTGGCGTGTAGCGCCAGATTCGAGCGCCTTGGGACAAAAGGACTGCCGCCAGCGCAAGTGTGAACAAATTGTGCGGCCATCCGAGCCAACTCGTGCCGAATATCCACAGCACCAGTGCGGCGAATGCCAATACGCAAAGCTGCAGGCGCGGAAAGTCCCACACCCTGACCCACCACACCTTGGAGCGCGAGACCGATAGCAGCGTCGCAACAATAGCGATGCCGCCGATGACCAACGCGAGGGCGCTTAACACGGCATCGCTTGGCCCTCAGCGGAGCATCGGGAATATCGCCGCGACCACGGCAACCAGCGCCGCGACGATTGCTATCCAACGACTGAGCGAAGCCTCGCTAGCGCTACGCCGGGCTACGTTTGCGAACTCCTCAGCCGAGGAGGTGGCGCGGCCCCGGCGGTCTTCGATGCCGAGCTTTTCGGCGATCTTGAGTTCTTCCCGCTCGACGTAACGAATTGCGGTGCGAATCGATTGCGCATCCTCCCCGAACGCACCGCGGGCAAGCGCCTCATTGACGGCATCGAGCCCACCGTG
>DATLOA010000389.1:0-7261 GCA_035536515.1 Burkholderiaceae bacterium
GCAGGCCGAGATGTCGGTCGGCGAAGCTCGCCAGCGCTCGGCGCAGATCATTCTGCAAGCTGAGCAGCGCGCCGCGCAGATGATCGAGGACGCCAAAGGCGCTGCCCGCACCGAAGGTGCGCGCGAGAAAGCGGCGGCGCAAGCGGAGATAGAGCAACAGATGGCGAGTGCGAAAGATCAACTGCGGGAACAAGTGGCTCTGCTCGCAGTGGCCGGTGCGGAGAAAATTTTGCAGAAGGAAGTCGACGCGCAGGCGCATTCGGTTTTGTTAAGGCAACTGCGCGAGCAGTTGCGCTAGACACGAATGGCTGAAAACCTCACGATCGCACGCCCGTACGCGGAAGCTGTTTTTGCTCAGGCTGACGCCGGCGGCAAACTGCAGACGTGGTCACAAGCATTACAGCGGCTGGCGATGATCGCTTCGGACCCGGATATGCACAACGCGATCGGCGATCCGAAGGTTGGGCCTGAGCAACTATATGGCCTGGTCGCCGCTGGAACGAGCGATACGTTGAATGCGGAAGCACAGAGCTTTGTACGCGTGCTGATTGAGAACGATCGGCTGGCGGTGCTGCCGGAAATCGCAACGCTGTTCGAGTCGCTGAAGAACGAACGCGAAGGCGTAATCGAGGCGCATATCGAGAGCGCGTTTCCGGTTGACGATGCCGCGCTGGCGCAGCTGGTTGACGATCTTGAGCGGCGCTTCAAGCGCAAGGTGCGGCCGCAAGTTACGGTGGATCGTGCGCTGATAGGTGGTGCGCTGATTACGGTCGGCGATGAAGTGATCGACGGCACCGTGCGCGGCCGGCTAGTTAGCATGGCATCGGCGCTGCGCGCCTAATAGACACGGCGTCGGCGCTGCGTACTGAATAAATCACATCCAGGAACTTTGATGCAACAGTTAAAACCTTCCGAGATCAGCGAGCTGATCCGCAATCAGATTCAGAAGCTCACGTTGACCGCGGATTTCCGCACGCAGGGCACGGTGGTGACGGTGACCGACGGCATCTGCCGCATTCACGGCCTCGCCGACGTGAGCCAGGGCGAGATGCTTGAGTTTCCCGGCGATACATTCGGACTGGCGCTGAACCTCGAGCGCGATTCGGTCGGTGCGGTCGTGTTGGGCCGCTACGAACATATTCGCGAAGGCGATCCGGTCAAGGCGACCGGCCGCATTCTCGAAGTGCCGGTCGGCCCGGAACTGATTGGTCGAGTCGTGAACTCGCTCGGGCAACCGATCGACGGCAAGGGCCCGGTCAACGCGAAGATGACCGACGTGATCGAAAAAGTCGCGCCCGGCGTGATTGCGCGGCAGTCGGTGAATCAACCGGTGCAGACCGGATTGAAGGCCATCGACGCGATGGTGCCGGTGGGTCGCGGCCAGCGCGAGCTGATCATCGGCGACCGCCAGACAGGCAAGACCGCGGTCGCGGTCGACACGATCATCAACCAGAAAGGCAAGGACCTGATCTGCGTGTATGTCGCGATCGGGCAAAAGGCTTCGACGATCGCAACGGTGTTGCGCAAGCTCGAACAGTTCGGCGCGATGGAGTACACGATCATTGTCGCGGCGTCAGCATCGGACTCGGCGGCGATGCAATACATCGCTCCGTATTCGGGCTGCACGATGGGCGAATATTTTCGCGATCGCGGCCAAGACGCGCTGGTCATCTATGACGATCTGACCAAGCAGGCGTGGGCTTACCGTCAGGTGTCGTTGCTGCTGCGCCGCCCCCCGGGACGCGAGGCATATCCGGGTGATGTGTTCTATCTGCACTCGCGCTTGTTGGAGCGTGCGGCGCGCGTGAATGCAGACTACGTCGAGAAGTTCACTAAGGGTGAGGTCAAGGGCAAGACCGGATCGTTGACGGCGCTGCCGATCATCGAGACGCAAGCCGGCGACGTGACGGCATTCGTGCCTACCAACGTGATTTCGATTACCGACGGCCAGATTTTCCTGGAAACTGACTTGTTCAACGCCGGTATCCGTCCGGCCATCAATGCGGGCATCTCGGTCTCGCGCGTCGGCGGCAACGCACAAACCAAGGTCATCAAGAAGCTCGGCGGCGGTATTCGCCTGGCACTTGCGCAATACCGCGAGCTCGCCGCGTTCGCGCAGTTCGCGTCCGACCTGGACGACGCGACCCGCAAGCAGCTCGAACGCGGCCGCCGGGTGACCGAGCTGATGAAGCAGCCGCAGTATCAGCCGCTGCAGGTGTGGGAGATGGCCGTGACGCTGTTCGCGGTCAACAACGGCGCGTTCGACGATCTCGAAGTGAAGGACTGTCTTGCAGCCGAAAAAGCGCTGCGTGATTTCGTCAAGACCAAATACGCCGCGCTGGTCGATCGCATCGAGTCGAGCAAGGATTTGTCGAAGGACGACGAGTCCGAGCTGACGAAGGCGATCGCTGAGTTCAAGAAGAGCTCATAGCGAACGGTGCCGAGACAATAGATGCCTAGCACTAAGGAAATCCGCGGCAAGATCAAGAGCGTGCAGAACACGCGCAAGATCACTAAGGCGATGGAGATGGTGGCCGCGTCAAAGATGCGCAAGGCGCAGGAGCGCATGCGGCAGATCCGGCCTTACGGCGACAAGGTTCGCAATATCGTCGCTCATCTGGCGCTGGCTAATCCCGAGTATCGGCATCCATTCGTGGTCAAGCACGAAGGAAAAAAAGCCGCGGGAGTAATCCTGATCACGACCGACAAGGGATTGTGCGGCGGATTGAACACCAACATTCAGCGCGCGGTGCTGGCGAAAGTAAAAGAGCTTTCTGGCCAGGACGTGCAGGTGCTTGCGACCGCCATCGGCAACAAAGGCTTCGGTTTTCTCCAGCGACTGAACGCGAATGTCGTCTCGCACTTCGTGCAGATGGGCGACCGGCCGCACATCGAAAATCTTATCGGCCCTGTCAAGGTGCTGCTCGATCAATACGCCGACGGCAAGCTCAATACGGTGTACCTGGCGTACACGCGCTTCGTCAACACGATGAAGCAGGAGCCGGTGATCGAGCAGCTGCTGCCGCTCACCGCCGACCGCTTGGCCCAGACCGAAGAAGAAAAGCGCGCGTACTCGTGGGACTACATCTATGAACCCGACCCGCGCGCAGTGGTGGACACACTGATGGTGCGGTACGTCGAGGCGCTGGTTTATCAGTCGGTCGCGGAGAATCAGGCGTCCGAGCAAAGCGCGCGCATGGTCGCGATGAAGTCGGCATCGGACAACGCCAAGAAGTTGATCGAAGAATTGCAGCTCGTCTACAACAAGACGCGGCAGGCGGGAATTACCAAAGAGATTTCTGAAATCGTCGGCGGCGCAGCCGCAGTTTCATAATCGTTGCCGGTCGCAGCGATCCGGCTGAAAAGGTACGTACATGTCTACAGGCACTATCGTTCAATGCATTGGCGCGGTCGTCGATATCGAATTCCCGCGCGATCAGATGCCGAATGTCTACAACGCGCTGACGCTTGATGCAGACAAGACCAACAAACTTGTCGAGCAGGGGCTGACGTTCGAAGTGCAGCAGCAGCTAGGCGACGGCGTCGTGCGCACGATCGCTATGGGGTCCTCGGACGGTCTGCGGCGCGGCATGTCGGTCACTGACACCGGCAACAACATCATGGTGCCGGTTGGCCCCGGCGTACTCGGTCGCGTGATGGACGTGCTTGGTCGTCCCATAGATGAGCGCGGCCCGATCGAATCCGACGAGCGCCGCGGCATTCATCAGGAGGCGCCGAAGTTCGATGAGCTGTCGCCGTCGGTCGAGCTGCTCGAGACCGGCATCAAGGTGATCGACTTGATGTGTCCGTTTGCCAAGGGCGGAAAGATTGGATTGTTCGGCGGGGCCGGCGTCGGCAAGACCGTGACCATGCTCGAGCTGATTAACAACATCGCGACCGAGCACTCGGGGCTGTCGGTGTTCGCCGGCGTAGGCGAGCGTACGCGCGAGGGCAATGATTTTTATCACGAGATGTCGGACGCCAAGGTCATCGTGCAGGAAGACCTAAGCAAATCGAAGGTTGCGATGGTGTTTGGTCAGATGAACGAGCCGCCCGGTAACCGCCTGCGCGTTGGATTGACCGGTTTGACGATGGCCGAGCGCTTTCGCGACGAAGGCCGCGACATCCTGTTTTTTGTCGACAACATTTACCGCTATACGCTGGCGGGCACCGAGGTCTCGGCGCTGCTTGGACGCATGCCGTCCGCGGTCGGCTATCAGCCGACGCTGGCCGAAGAGATGGGCAAGCTGCAGGAGCGCATCACGTCGACCAAGGTTGGATCGATCACATCGATCCAGGCGGTGTACGTACCGGCCGACGATCTGACCGATCCTTCGCCGGCGACAACGTTCGGGCACTTGGATGCAACGGTAGTTCTTTCGCGCGACATCGCCGCGCTGGGGATTTATCCGGCGGTCGATCCGCTCGATTCGACGTCGCGTCAGATCGATCCGAACGTGGTCGGCGAGGAGCACTACGACACTACGCGACGCGTGCAGTCGACGCTGCAGCGCTACCGCGAGCTACGCGACATCATCGCGATTCTCGGCATGGACGAGCTGTCGCCAGAAGATAAGCTCGCAGTCTCGCGTGCGCGCAAGATTCAGCGCTTTTTGTCGCAGCCGTTCAAAGTGGCCGAAGTGTTCACCGGCTCGCCGGGCAAATACGTGACGCTGAAGGAAACAATTCGCGGCTTCAAAATGATCGTCGACGGCGAATGCGACGCGCTGCCGGAGCAGGCGTTCTACATGGTCGGCACGATCGACGAGGCGTTCGAGAAGAAGGTGCAGTAGTGGCGACGATTCACGTCGACGTGGTCAGTGCGGAGGAAAGCATCTTCGCGGGCGATGCGGAATTCGTCGCGCTGCCGGGGGAAGCCGGCGAACTCGGCATCTATCCGCGCCACACGCCGCTGATTACCCGCATTCGTCCCGGCGTCGTCCGAATCAAGATGCCCGGCAAGGCCGAAGAGGAACAGGTGTTCGTCGCCGGCGGCATTCTGGAGGTGCAGCCGAACGTCGTGACGGTGCTGGCCGACACGGCTATTCGCGGCCAGGATTTGGACGAAGCAAAAGCGCGCGACGCGTTGGCCAAGGCCGAAGAAGCGCGCAAGAACGCCGGCAGCGAGCTCGAAATTGCAAAGGTAGAAGCCGAGATGTCGGCATTGGCAGCGCAACTCGCTGCAATACGTAAGCTGCGCGGCAAGTAGCCCGGTCTCGGGTCACCGGGCTAGGCAGCCGCGCGGCTGCCTTTTTTGCTTGCGCCTACCATTGCACGAAACCCAATATGCGCCGCCTCACGGTCCTTTTGCTGCTGCCGTTCGTTCCCGTCCACGCGCAGGAAAGCGTGCAGGCGCTCGATCGTGTTGTTGTGACCGCAACTCGCACCGAGCGCTCACAGCTTGATGTGCCGGCGTCGGTTGACGTACTCGACCGCGAGGAGATTCGCGATGCGAAGCTCAGAGTAAACCTGTCCGAATCGCTGGTGCGCATTCCTGGTCTGGTTGTGCTCAACCGACAAAACTACGCGCAGGATCTCCAGATCTCGGTGCGCGGATTCGGCGCGCGCTCGACGTTCGGCGTACGCGGACTGCGGTTGTACGTCGATGGCATTCCGGCGACGATGCCCGACGGCCAAGGACAAGTGTCGCACTTCGCGCTGAACGCAGTCGATCGCATCGAAGTGCTGCGCGGTCCATTTTCTGCGCTGTACGGAAACTCTTCGGGCGGTGTGATTGCGATGACGACGCGTCTTGCGTCGGGGCCTGATGAATTTGAAGTCTCAGCCGCCGCCGGTTCGGACGATACGTGGCGCGCCGGAGCTAACGTGAGCGGCGGTACCGCGCCGTATGCCTACGCGATCGACGCCAGCCGATTCTCCACGGACGGCTATCGTGACTACAGCAAGGCGCGGCGTGACGTCGTGAACCTGCGCGCTGCCGCGCTCGACACTCCGTTGGGCCGTCTGCGCCTGACGTTCAACGCGGTCGATATTCCGGACGCTGAAGACCCGCTCGGACTCACGCGTGCGCAGTGGCAAGACGATCCGCGCCAGGCGTCGCCGCAAGCGTTGCAGTTCAGGACGCGTAAATCGGCCGATCAACAGCAGCTCGGCGCGCACCTGGCGGGAGATATAGCGGCGCGCTGGAGCTATCAAGCCGCGGCATGGGGAGGCCGGCGCGGTGTCACGCAATTTCAGGCGATTCCGGTCGCGGTGCAGACACCACCGAACCATCCTGGCGGCGTCATCGACCTCGATCGAACCTACGGCGGAGTCGACGCGCGCGTACAGCTCACGCTCGACGCTGTGGTGTTGACGCTCGGTGCAAACGTCGAGCGCCTTGACGAAGACCGACGCGGTTATGAGAACTTCATCCTGCAGCCGGCGCTGATGCTTGGAACCCAAGGTAGGCTGCGACGTGATGAGCGCAACGTCGTCGAATCGCGCGACGTGTATGCACAAGCCGAGTCTGACATCGGGCGAGGATTGCGGCTGCATGCCGGCTTGCGCGCATCCCAAGTGGAATTCCAAGGCGATGATCGATTTTTCGCCAATGGCGATGACTCCGGCCGTGCGCGCTACGACTCGATCAACCCGACCGTCGGCGTGGTGTTTCGACCTTCGCGTTCGAGCAGTGTGTACGCCTCGTATGGACGCGGGTTCGAAACGCCAACGCTGAACGAGCTTGCATATCGGCCCGACGGGAGCGCGGGATTTAACACTGCGCTCGAGCCGGCGCGCAGCAACAACTACGAAGTAGGCGCCAAAGCGTCGGTGTCTCCCGCGCTGCGTGGCACGATCGCGGCGTTCGTTGTGAATACCGAAAACGATATCGTGGTTCGCACCAACGCCGGTGGTCGTTCCACATTCGCCAATGCAGCAGCGACACGCCGGCGCGGCGTCGAGGCGAGCCTAGGTTGGGAGCCGCTAGCCGCATTGTCGTTCTATGCATCTGCAGCCGCGATACGCGCCGAGTTTTCAGAGCCGTTCTTGACGTGTGTCGCGGCGCCGTGCACGCAACCGACGCTGTTGGTGCCGGCCGGCAATCGACTTCCTGGAGTGCCTTCGTATACGGCCTATTTGGAAACGAAGTTGCGTTCCGAGTGGGCCGATTTGTCCGTCGAAGTACGCGCGCAATCCAGGTTGCGCGTTGATGATCGCAACACCGACGCTGCGCCCGGCTATGCGACGTTCAATCTGGCTTTAGCCCGCAGCTTTGCCGCCGGACCGGCAAAAGCGCGCGCTTTTCTGCGGATCGACA
>DATLOA010000390.1:0-2149 GCA_035536515.1 Burkholderiaceae bacterium
GGCGACGGTCGCCACGCGGCCCCCTGCACGGCGCGCGGCCGGAACTGCGCCTGCCACGTCGACGTGCGACATGATCCAGCCGCCGAACACGTCGCCGTGAACGTTGGCATCGGCCGGCATCGGCATCATGCGCAACATCGCCACGCGATCGGCGGGTAGCTGTTCAGATTCGGGCATAGGTCTACTGGATAATCGATTCATGCGAAGCGTAACCGTATCGAAGGGCGGCTAAGTGCGTTGGTCCCCACCAAGAGAAGCATTGGTGTCCGATCGCGCCAATCGCAACGATTGGAAGACGCTCAGAACACTGCTTCCCTATCTGTGGGCCTACAAGGGCAGAGTGTTATTTGCGCTCGCCTGTCTCGTCGCTGCGAAGCTGGCAACGGTATCGGTGCCCATCCTGTTGAAGGACATCGTCGACGGATTGGCGCCGACCATGCAGCTCGCTGCCGGCGTCCTGGTTGTCCCGCTTGCGTTGATCATCGCTTATGGCGCGCTCCGCCTTTCGACTTCGCTGTTCACCGAGCTGCGCGAGTTTTTCTTCGTCAAGGTGACCCAGGCGGCAACGCGCACGCTAGCCCTGAAAACATTTCGCCATCTGCATTCCTTGTCGCTGCGCTACCACCTTGATCGCCGCACCGGCGCGGTGACGCGCGAGATCGACCAGGGCATTCGCGGCATTTCTTCGCTGATCAGCTTCACGTTGTATTCGATCCTGCCGACGCTGATCGAGATCACGTTGGTATTCGCCTACCTGCTGTGGAAATACGAAGTCTGGTTCGCTGCGATCGTCGGCACCAGCTTGGTTGTTTACATAGCGTTCACTGTGTCGGTGACCAACTGGCGCACAGCGGTGCGGCGGCGCTGGAATGAGCTCGAAAGCAAGGCTCAATCGCGCGCGGTCGATTCGCTGCTTAACTTCGAGACCGTCAAGTATTTCGGCAACGAAAATTACGAAGCACGCCGCTACGACGAGACGCTGGCCGATTCGCAGCGCACGGCGGTCCTGTCGCAGCAGTCGCTCAATATTCTGAACGCGGGGCAACAGGCGCTGATCGCGGTGGCGTTGACGCTGATTTTGTGGCGTGCTGCGCTCGGCGTAGCCGAAGGACGGATGAGCATCGGTGATTTGGTGTTGGTCAACGCTTTCATGATTCAGCTGTATATCCCGATGAACTTTCTCGGTGTGATCTATCGCGAGATCAAGCAAAGCCTGGCCGACATGGACCGCATGTTCGTGCTGCTCGAACAGAACCGCGAGATCGCCGATGCACCCGATGCCAAGCCGCTTGCGGTGCGCTCTGCCGAAGTGCGCTTCGAGCATGTCGATTTTTCGTATGACATTCGCCGCCGGGTGCTGCAAGACGTCAATTTGGTGATTGCGGGCGGATCAACGACGGCGGTCGTGGGAGCGACAGGGTCCGGCAAATCGACGTTGGCGCGACTGTTGTTCCGTTTCTACGACGTCGACGCCGGCCGCGTGGCGATTGACGGGCAGGACGTGCGTACGCTGACGCAGGAAAGTTTGCGCGCTGCAATCGGCATTGTTCCGCAGGACACCGTGCTGTTCAACGACACGATCGAATACAACATCGCGTATGGGCGGCCCGGTGCCGGGCATAACGAAGTCGTGACGGCCGCACGTGCCGCGCATGTTCACGACTTCATCGAGTCATTGCCCGACAGGTACGGCACGCGGGTCGGCGAGCGCGGACTGAAGCTGTCGGGCGGCGAAAAGCAGCGCGTCGCGATCGCGCGAACGCTGCTAAAGGATCCTGCGATTCTGGTGTTCGACGAGGCAACATCGGCGCTCGACTCGCGCACCGAACGCGTGATTCAGCAGGAGCTCGAGAGCATCTCGGAAAGCCGCACCACGCTGGTGATCGCGCACCGGCTGTCAACCGTCGTGCACGCCGACCAGATTTTGGTGATGGACCATGGACGCATCGTCGAGCGTGGCACCCATGGCGAACTGCTGGCGCAGCGTGGCGTATACGCTTCAATGTGGGAGATACAGAGCCGTGAGCGGGCGAAGGCTGAAGCCGTCGTTCCGACGGCTGTGGACGTCTGAACCGGCGCCGGCCGCAGGTAAACCCTTGGCCCGTCAACGCCGCCCGCAACGTCCCGTTTGGTAGACTGATTTCGACTT
>DATLOA010000391.1:0-2862 GCA_035536515.1 Burkholderiaceae bacterium
TGCACGCGCCGCGAAATAAACCAGAATGCGATCGCCATCAGCGGAAACGGCAATAGCGCAATCAACGCCAGCCGCCAGTCGATACCGAGCGCCATCATCGCAATGACTAAAATCAAAGTGAGCGTGCCGTCGAACCCGGCCAGGAACGCTTCGCCAGCAGCCATCTCGATCGAGTCGACGTCGTTGGTCGCGCGCGCCATCAGGTCGCCGGTGCGGCTGCGATTGAAAAACGGCGGACCCTGCAACGAAAGGCGCTCGTACAGGCGCGTGCGAAGCTCGACGCCAAGTTGATACGCCGCCGAGAACAACTGCAGTCGCCAACCGACGCGAAGCAGATAAATCACCGCGCCCATTAACACCAGCGACACCAGCTCGCGCACCAGCGCAGAACCTTTAAGTGTGCCGGCGACCAGACCATCGACCGCTTGACCAACCACGCGCGGAACCAAAACGGTCAGCACCGCGATGCCGATCAGCATCACCGCCGAAGCGATATAGGCGCGCCAGTGGCGCACGACGAACGCGCCGATCAGTTGATAGAGGGATTGCGACACGAGCTGCTGAATTTCGAGGGAGCGAGATTGTAGGGGCCGCGATCCGCGGTTCGACTAAAGTCGCGTGATGAAAGAATTTCGCTTCACTACGTGTGACGTTTTCACCGATCGCATGTTCAGTGGCAATCCGCTGGCGGTGCTGACTGCGCGCACGGGATCGACGATCAAACGATGCAATCGATTGCGCGCGAGTTCAATTTCTCGGAAACGATCGCGCAGCTCGATGCGTCCACTTGGCGCGTGCGAATGTTCGCGCCAGGCGCCGGCGTTGCCGAAGACCCGGCGACCGGTTCAGCAGCAGCCGCGCTTCGGGGTGGTTGGTGCGTCACGACCCGCGTCCATCCGGCACTCGACGCTGGACCGTGCTGCAAGGCGAGCGGTCGGCAGACCAAGTCAGATCGAGCTCAAAGCTGACGTGCGCGATGGGATCGTACAGGCCGTGCGCGTCGGCGGCGCTACGGTGCTGGTCAGCGAAGGTGTGTTGCGGCTGTAACTACAACGCGGCACGCCCGATCGTTGCGATCGCAATCGTGACAAATCCCAGCACGAGATTGATCATCACCATTTTGCGCACCACATCGAGATTCGCGGCGGCGGCTGCCCAGTCGCTCCCCATGACCGCCGCACGCATTCGTTTGAATGGTGCAAACCGAATGTGCAGATAGAGCGCCATCATCACCAGCCCAACTGCCAGCATTAAATGCACCGACAAATGCGCGTTTCTGAAGCCGCCGCCGATCAGGATCATTCCCAGCCCGCTTGCCAGCACCGCGATGATCGCCAGCGCGGCCCACGACATGAAGCGGCCGAGCGCGGAAGATAAAAACGTAAGTCGCACCGACGGCTCTTGTAACTTGGCCGCCGATGGCCGCACCGCAAAGTGCAAAACGAACATGCCGCCGACCCAAACGACGACACCGAGTACGTGCGCAAATAACAGCGTGGTGTAGATGATTCTCATGGCGCTTTCCAAATTAAATGGTTTGCGGTGGCATCGCCTGATTCGTTTACGCGAGGTCCTCTTTGCCTAGACCTTGCGCAAGGAAAACGGCGCCTTCAGCTTCGAGTCAATCAGCTTGCCTTTTCGGGCACGGTGGCCATGCTGAGCTTGCAGCGCCGCACCGGCAAGATGTATGTCAACCGGCTTGTCCGCCTTGCCTTTCGTCGCCGTGACGATCGCACCGTTTTTCGAAATCGGCATCGCAGCGAGGAGCTTCTCTCGGTCGTCCAGGTCCATCAACGTCACTCCACGTCCCCCGCCCGCCAGTGATTTCAGCTCAGAGGCGTCGAACACGAGGACGCGGCCACGCTCCGACAGGCACGCTATGAAGCGATCGGTCGCAACATCGGCCGGTTGCGGGCGCAAGGGTTCGGCGCCGGGATCAACGTTGATGAATTGCTTGCCAGCGCGCTGCCGCGACAGCATGTCGCCCAACGTAGCCGCAAATCCAAAGCCGCTGCTTGTGGCAAGCAGCAAAGGCAGCGCAGCTGATCCTGCGATGTAGGCCACCAGCCGCGTTTCGGGTGCGAGATCGATCAAGGAGGTTGCCGGCGCGCCGTCGCCTCGCGCGGATGGCAGATCGCGGACAGAAATCGAATAAACGCGTCCGTTGCTGCCGACCGCGATCAACGTGTCCACGGTGCGGCATTCGAACGCTCCATATAACGCGTCGCCCGTTTTGAACGTGAACTGCAATGAATCATGTCCGTGACCACTACGCGCGCGGACGAATCCATTTTGGGACACGATCACCGTGATCGCCTCGTCGGTCACCTTCAGCTCTACAGTCGCACGCTCGGCCGTTTCTATTAGCGTGCGGCGCGAATCTTTCTCGCCGTACTTTCTGGCGTCGTCTTCGATTTCTTTGCCCACCAACTTACGCAACGCAGCATCCGAGCCCAGCAGCTTGCCGAGCGCTGCTTGCTCCTTCCGCAGCTCCGCCAGCTCTTCTTCGATGCGAAAACCCTCGAGCCGCGCCAACTGCCGCAAGCGCAACTCGAGAATGTCATCAGCCTGCCGTTCGGACAGCTTGAACGCCTTGATGAGGTCCGGCTTTGGCTCGTCAGAATTACGAATCAGCTTGATCACCTTGTCGATCGACAGCAGCACCAGCTGCCGGCCTTCGAGAATGTGAATCCGGTCATCGACGCGCTGCAGCCGGTGCTGCGAGCGCCGGCGCACGGTGCCGATACGAAACTCGATCCATTCAAGCAGTATTTCGGTCAGCGGCTTGCACCGCGGCCGGCCATCGCCGCCGATCATCACCAGATTGATTGGCGCGTTGCCTTCCATGCTGGTGTGCGCGAG
>DATLOA010000392.1:0-2748 GCA_035536515.1 Burkholderiaceae bacterium
GATACGGCAGCCGCGTTCGCACGCGCGCCGCATCAACTCCCAGTACTTGAAGTCGTTCGCCGCGAGCTCGCGCGCGTCTGCCACATCACCTGCGTAGTAAGGCAGGACTTCATCGCGAAAGTAGAACGACAGCACCGACGACACCGCGCGTCCGCCATTAACGACGGTAATCACTTCGCACGCGTCGCCGAACGCCCGCTGCAGCGACTCGAAATACTTCTTCGGAAATGGCGGCGTTCCGTGTCGATGCGCATTGTCCGCATACAGCTCAAAGAAACGATCCATGCCCGCATCAATTTCGCTTGCCAGGCCTCGCTGCATGCCCTTACGCACCATCGCGCGTTGCTTCCGCGGAATCGCCTCTAAATTCGCCTGGGCGCTGGGCTCGATTGCTTTGCGAAAAGTGACGAAAAGGTCCTGCTGTGGCCAACCCGGGTTATGCGAGGCGCGGTTGCGCAGTTCGAGGTGATCTACCCGCAGTTCTCGCGCCAATTTGACGGCCGCCTCGTGGAGCACTTCACGCGTGTCCTCATCGGTCACCGCTGCGCCGCCGTACACCGCAAACGGAAGCGAAACGAGCGAATGCCCGAACAACAGGCTTTTTACCTGCGCCAGTGGAAGCACGCCGGCAACTTCGCCCCCGCGTTCGGCCAGCAGGTAATGGGTGCGATGTCCAAAAACTTGTTCGATGATGTCGCGCCATTCGATACGATGAAAGAACGTCGCGTCGGCACAGCCTTGCACAAATGTGGCCCAGGCCGTGCTGTCGCCTGTGGCAAACGGCCGGACCGTGAGTGCCGTGCTCATCGCACCGGACGCATCACTCAACTTCACGCCGCGTTGAGATCAAAAACACGATCCACCCGCTCCCAGCGGAAGTCGCTTAGCAGTCGCCGCAATCGGGGTTCGGTACGGTTCAAATTGACGTAATGCCTGAATCGCGTCTTAAGTCCAACGTCTTTGATCCTTGGCTGCTGCGGATCGATCTCCCAAGGGTGGAAATAAAAAATCGCAGGCCGCCGGTCTATGTGATTCACACGATTGATCGCCCAGCGCGACAGTGCATACGGCGCGAGGCGAAAATAGCCGCCACCCCCGGCCGGCAAATTGCGGCCAAACACACGTGCTGTACTGACTGGGATTTCGAGCAGCGCGGCGCTCGGGCGATATGGAAAGCGTGGCGCATCGGGCATCCCATAGTGATCGTGCTGCACTGGATACACACTGGAGCTGTAGCTGTAGCCGGCGGCGGCAATTCGGTCGAACGCCCAGAGATTGCCGTGGCCGATTGAAAAGCTGGGCGCGCGATAGCCGCGCACCGCAACCCCGGCTATGTCTTCGAGCAACAGTTTGGCGGCACGGATGTCATTGTCAAACTCTGCCGGCAATTGGTCGGACGCGCGCAGATGCGCCTGACCATGGCTTGCGACCTCATGACCCTGTGAGCTGATGTCCCGCACAAGTCGCGGATATCGCTGCGCCAGCCAGCCCAGAGTGAAAAACGTTGCCTTCGCGCCGCTTTGATTCAATAGATCGAGTATCCGGTCGATGTTACGTTCGATGCGGCACGGTGTGATCTCCCAAGCGCTACGCTCGATGTGAGGCGCGAATGCAGAGACCTGAAAATAATCCTCGACGTCTATCGTCAACGCATTCGCAATTCGATCAGCCTTCGCTGCCTGGTTCATGAGTTTGCTGCGAGCACGAGGACTCGAATTGAAAGCCGATCGAACTTGAAGTTCATGAGGCATGTCGCCTCTCGGCATGCGGCCGGAGCGATGCAACACGGCCCAGCGTTGAATACACCGGGGCGTAGCGGGCAACGCTCCCTGCCCATGACCGCTCAGTCTCGACGAACTGCCTTCCGCACCTTCGCATCGCTTCCCAGTTCTGCGGCGAACCCAGCAGATCGATAACGGTTTCCGCCAGCGCTTCCATTGAGCCGGCAGCGAAGAGTCTTCCGGTCTGCCGGTCGCGGATCAACTCTCTATGGCCACCGACGTCGGAAGCGATCAGCAGGCGGCGACGGGCCATTGCCTCGAGGGGCTTCAATGGCGTCACGATTTCCGTAAGCCGCATAGACAGTCTCGGATAGACCAGCACATCAATCAGGTCGTAGTAGCGTTCAACATCGGCGTGTGGCACGCGACCGCGAAAGATCACCCACTGGTCGACTCGAAGCTGCTGGGCGATTTTCTTCAACTCGTCTTCTTGCGGTCCGCCACCAACCAGCAGGACGCATATTTCAGGTACTCGTGCAGCAATTGTCGGCAAGGCTGAGAGCAGTAAGGAAAGGCCCTCATAAGCGTAGAAAGAACCGATAAAGCCCAGAACGCGTTTGCCTTGCAAACCCAATTGGGCGGCCAGGTCAGTGCTGTCCGCACTAGGTCCCGAAAACTTTTCGACGTCCACCGCGTTTGGTATGACGGTGATCTGGTTCTCAGAGACTCGGCGCGCGAGGATTTCGGTGCGCAGTCCCTCGCAAATTGTTGTCACCGCATCTGCATGTCGCAATACATACGTTTCGAGAGCCCGCGTGGCCCGGTAGCGCCATCCATCCTCCCGCGTAGTCCCGTGATCAACGGCGGCGTCTTCCCAGAATGCCCGTACTTCGTAAACTACCGGGATTCCCAGCTTGCGGCCAACGCGCAACGTTGGCACGCCGTTGAGCACCGGTGAGTGAGCATGCAGAATGTTCGGACGCACCCGATGACACACATCGAGCAAACGCCGCTCGAGGGCGCGCAT
>DATLOA010000393.1:0-3025 GCA_035536515.1 Burkholderiaceae bacterium
CAGGAAGAAATCGGGCGCTGGCAGCGGGGCAACTGGTTCAAGCTGTGGAACGGCATGGAATTTTCGCGCGCGAAGCTGCGCTGGATGAGCCCGCTGCGCACGCTGTTCCTGTTTGCCAGCGAGCATGATCAAAAAGCGCACGTGATGTCGGCCGACATGCTGAAGTCATATCTAGCGCGCAAGTACATCGAGCCGCTCGAAAGCGTGCCCCTGACCAAGCGCGCGGTCGATGCGGTCGTCGCCGATTTCGAGAACGTGCCTGATCGCGCGAAGTCGATGGCCAAGCGCTACGAGGCATCGCAGCCGGCATGAGCGCACTGCCGAGGGACGGCGCGGCTGTGCTTAAAAATACGACGTCACCGCGCCAGAAAGCGCGCGTGCAGGCGGTGCAAGCCCCACCTGGGCGCGTCAACAGCAGTTTTGTGATCAAGCAACTGGTTGCCGACGGCTTACTATCCGCCGCCGACGCCGAGCGCTTCAAGATCACCGGCGGCAGCGCGCGCTCCGGCCATCCGCTGGTGGTGCTGGCCGAGATGAACTACCGGTCGCCGCAGGCTGATCACCAGCTGCTCGATCTGGAGACGCTCACGCGCTGGATCGCCGAGAAGGCCGCGCTGCCGTACTTTCATATCGATCCGCTGAAGGTTGACTTCACGCGCGTGGTTGACGTGATGTCGTCTTCGTATGCGACGACGTATTCGATTCTGCCGGTCGCGATGGGCCCGAATGAAGTCACGATCGCGACCAGCGAGCCGTTCTTAACCGGCTGGGATCGGGAGATCGAGCAGATCACCAAGAAGTCGGTGTTGCGCGTCGTCGCCAATCCGCTTGACGTTGCGCGTTACACGACCGAGTTCTTCAAGCTTGCGCAGCAGGTACGTGGCGCGGCTAAAACCGGAAGCACGGCCTTGGTGTCGAGCTTCGAACAGTTGGTCGAGCTGGGCGGCAAGGTCGAAGCCAACGATGCGCACGTCATTCACATCGTCGACTGGCTGCTGCAGTACGCCTTCGATCAACGCGCGAGCGACATTCATCTTGAGCCGCGGCGCGAGTTTGGCGTTGCGCGCTTTCGCATCGACGGGGTGCTGCATCAGGTCTATCAGGTGCCCGCGGGAGTGATGGGCGCGATGACGAGCCGCATCAAGCTGCTCGGTCGCATGGACGTGGTGGAGAAGCGCCGCCCGCAAGACGGCCGCATTAAGACCAAGGTTTCGACCGGACCGAACGCCGGCCGCGAAGTGGAGATTCGTTTATCGACACTGCCTACGGCATTCGGCGAAAAACTGGTGATGCGCATTTTCGATCCCGAAGTGGTCGTGCGCAGCTATGCCGAGCTCGGCTTTGCGAACGAGGAAGCGAAGTTGTGGGAGGGGTGGATTCACCGGCCCTCCGGCATCGTGTTGGTGACCGGGCCAACCGGATCCGGCAAGACCACGACGTTGTATTCGACGCTGAAGCAACTCGCGACCGACGAAGTCAACGTCAGCACTGTCGAGGATCCGATCGAGATGGTCGATCCGGCGCTGAACCAGATGCAGGTGCAGCACGGCATCGATCTCGGTTTCGCCGATGGATTGCGCGCACTGATGCGGCAGGACCCCGACATCATTATGGTCGGCGAGATCCGCGACAAGGAAACCGCAGACATGGCCGTGCAGGCGGCACTAACGGGCCACCTGGTGTTTTCGACACTGCACACCAACGACGCTGCATCATCGGTCGCGCGTTTGCTTGAGCTGGGTGTGCCAAATTATCTGGTCAACGCGACGCTGGTCGGCATTCTTGCGCAGCGCCTGATCCGCACGCTATGCCCGCACTGCAAGGCGCTTGGCGAGCCGATCGACCCGGCGCTATGGAAAGAGCTTGTCAATCCGTGGCGCTCGAATATTCCCGACAAGGTCTACAAGCCGGTCGGCTGTCTCGAATGCCGCAACACCGGCTACATGCGCCGCACTGGCCTGATCGAGATGCTGGTGATGACGGATGCGATGCGTGCGCTGGTAGCTCAGGAGAGCGACATTGTCACGCTGCGCAGTCAGGCCGCGCGCGACGGCTTGAAATCGCTGCGGCTTTCGGGCGCACAGAAGATCGCGAACGGCGTGACGACGATGGATGAAGTATTAAAGGCCGCACCACCGTTTACGATGTAGGCATGATCGCCGATCACGACGATCGGATAATCGAAACGATTTTCCGGCTTCTCCACGCGCGCTCCGAAAGCGCGACAATTTGCCCCTTTGAAGTTGCACGCGAATTGGCACCAAGTGGCTGGCGAACTTTGATGCCGCACGTGCGCAACGTTGCTGCGCAACTTGCGAGTTCTGGCCGTCTGGAGATTCGACAGCGCGGCGAGATCGTAAACTTCAACTTAAAAATTAAAGGCCCGATTCGGCTGGGGTTGCCGCGACGATGATCGGCGTTAGCTTTTGTCGGCACTCTTGACCAGCATCTATTTGCTCAACTGCCGCATTGCTTGCGTCAAGCCATCAAGCGTCATCGGAAACATTTTGCCGCCCGCTATCTGCCTGATCACCGATATCGATTGCCGGTATTGCCACAGTTGTTCCGGCTCCGGGTTCAGCCACACGGATTTTGGAAAAGTCGAGAACAGCCGCTGCAGCCACACGGCGCCGGCCTCGTCGTTGTTGTATTCGACCGAGCCTCCTGGCTGCAACACTTCATACGGGCTCATCGTCGCGTCTCCGACGAAGATTAATTTCCAGTCGTGCGGATATTTGCGTAGCACGTCCCACGTGGCGTGGCGCTCGGTGTAGCGGCGCCGATTGTTGCGCCAAAGAAATTCATAGACGCAGTTGTGAAAATAGTAAAACTCCAGATGCTTGAACTCGCTCTTCGCTGCGCTGAACAACTCCTCGGTGCGTTTGATGTGTTCGTCCATCGTGCCGCCGACGTCGAGCAGCATCAGAACCTTGACGGTGTTGTGCCGCTCGGGCACGAGCTTCAGATCGAGCCAACCGGCGTTCTTGGCGGTCGACTCGATCGTGTCGTGCATGTCTAGTTCGAG
>DATLOA010000394.1:0-2743 GCA_035536515.1 Burkholderiaceae bacterium
CGCACGCGACACCTTTTCCGACCAATTGAAACCGAAAGGACAACGATGAAACCCACCTTCGGGCCGATCGCTCTCTGCGCTTCGGCAACGATGTTGGCCGCCGCGCCGGCGCTGGCGAGCGGCGCACTCGATGGCAAGCAATTTGACGGCGTTTTCATGGAGCGCGGCAAGACGTCCGGCGATGCCGACACATTGACGTTCCGGGGTGGCAAGTTCCGTTCAAGCGCGTGCGACAAGTACGGCTACTCAGATGCAGCCTATAAGAGCAGCACCCAGGGCGACACCACTACGTTCGAAGCCGAGACAGAGAGTGCGCGTTACGGCAAGCTGCTCTGGAAAGGCACGGTGCGCGGTGAGAAGCTCGACGCCACCGTGATGTCGATCCGCAGCGGCAAGGTGCCGGTTGAGAACTGGGTGGTCGCTGCCGAGAAGAAGTAGTTGCGCCGGGCCGCCGCGAGCAGAAGCCGACTCAGTGCCGAGTTGCAATGGCGCGCATCACGGCGGCGGTCCGGTTTTCAACGCCAAGTTTCTCGTAAATTCGCTGCAAATGCTTCTGCACCGTGCGCGGACTGATCGTCAGGATTGCTGCGATGTCCTTGTCGGTCTTGCCCGCGCCCAGCCAATCGAGCACGTCGCGTTCGCGCGCGGTGAGCGGCGTCTTGAAATCCGAGGGCGTGCCTTCTTTTTGCGTGCGTGCGCTAAGACGGTACAAGTGACCAAGGTGAGGCCGGATGATCTCGACACGCTCGCGATCCCGATCGCTAAAGCCACGCTTGCTGCGGTTGACGACGAAGCTAACGAGGATGTGCCGATTGACGTGGATCGGCACTGCCATCGCATGGTCAATCCGGATGGGGCGGTAGTAGTCGTTGAATAGGGGCGTGCGCTGGAATGCTTGCCCCGGAAGCAGGTCTTCGATGCGCCGGGTTACGGCCGCTGGGTTGCGGCCGTGCTCGCGCACCAGCGGATGGTCGAAAAAGTGGCGGTCGAACACTTCGAGTTCGCGTCGCGAGATAGCTCCCGGCTGATCGCAGACCACCCTGCGGTGGCCGCTGTCGAGGTTGCAGACCGACAGTGTGGTGAGCTCGGAGCTGACAAGCCGTGGCAGGCACTGCACACCGCGCCGCGCGAAATCGCCGCTGTCGACGCAGTCTTGGCCGATCGCGTGCAGCGTATCGAGTGCCGCCCGCATTTCGACCCCACTCAGAGTGCTCGACATCGGTAGTTGCCGCTCCGCCAACGGTTGGCTTTCTACCAATTGGTAAGTTACTTGTCAACTAGTAGGTAAGTAGGGCATTGTTCAGGCTGCCGGTAAAAGGAGAAGGGGTGGTGAGAGCTGATACGTCGCAGCGGATTCTGGATACGGCCGAGCGCCTGGTGCAGACGCGTGGTTTTAACGGCTTTAGTTACGCGGACATCGCGACCACGCTGGGTGTCACCAAGGCCAGCTTGCACTATCACTTTCCCGCCAAGGCTGAGCTCGGCCAGCGTTTGATTGAGCGCTATGAAAAGAACTTTCTGACCGCGCTCGAGGCAATCGATCAGAGCAGTACAAACGCACGCGAGAAACTTAAGCGATACGCCCAGATCTATGCCGACGTATTGCGCAATAACCGCATGTGTCTATGCGGGATGCTGGCCGCCGAATACGCGACGCTGCCGAAGCCGATGAAGGAGGAAATGAAACACTTCTTCGACGAAAACGAGCGCTGGCTGACGGCAGTGCTTAAGCGAGGTCAGAAAGCGCGTGAGTTGAAGTTCTCCGGGCCGGCGCGGGAAGTTGCCCGCGCCTTGGTCGGCTCGCTTGAAGGCGCGATGATGCTAGCGCGCTCGTTCGGCGAAGTGTCGCGCTTTGAGACAGCGGCTAATCGCTCGCTGGCGGAGTTGTTCAAGCAAGTACGCAATCCTGCCCATAGCCGGCGTGGTGCCGGGGCGTCATCGTGACGCATATCGCATGAGGAGCACACATGCTTTCCCAATCGCAAGTCACGTGCATGTTGCCGGTCAAGGATTTGTCTCGCGCCCGGCGGTTCTACGAAGAGCAACTGCGGCTCGAGCCGCACGGGTTGCGGCCCGACGGCAAGTTCATCTACCGCTGCGGCGGCACCGAGGTGGCGCTGTTTCCGAAGGCGGAAGGAACGAAGGCCGAGCATACGGCACTGAGTTTCAAGGTCGATAGCATCAGCGACGCCATCGCCACGCTGAAGGCGCGTGGCGTCAAATTTGCCGATTACGACTTTCCCGGATTCAAAACGATCGACCACGTCTGCGTACTGGGCTCGGAAAAAGCGGCATGGTTCGAAGACACCGAGGGAAACATCCTGTGCCTGCACGAGGACATTGCCTGATGGTCTCGCCGGACGATGCGTATCACGCCGGCATGCGTGGGCTGCAAGATCGGTTCGATACGCGCCGGCTTGCCGATCGCTTGGTCGACAAGCTGTCGCGAACCGAATTCACCGACGAAGATCGGGCGTTCGTCCAGAGTCGAACCTTGTTTTTCATCGCAACCGCCGATTGCGACGGCCGGCCCGACTGCTCGTACAAGGGCGGTGCTGCGGGATTCGTACGAGTGACCGACGTCAATGAGGTCGCGTTTCCAAGCTACGACGGCAACGGCATGTTCCGCAGCCTCGGCAACGTGCTCGTCAATCCAGCGATCGCGCTGTTGTTTATCGACTTTGAGCAGCCGCGCCGATTGCGCGTGAATGGCACCAGCTTTATCCAGCTCGACGACCCGCTG
>DATLOA010000395.1:0-2239 GCA_035536515.1 Burkholderiaceae bacterium
TTCGTTCTCGCCTTCGTCGTAGGCGTAGCTCGACGCCAGCCAGCGAACGGAAGTTTCAGCCTGCACGCGAACGTAGACGTCGTAATCCTCGACGTCGAAGACCGCCTGCGCCGTGTTGCGCACTCGCCAGACGATCGCCGCGGCGATTTCGATCGGGTTGCCGCGCTTGTCGTTGACCTTGAGCCGTTCGCCGTTCAGGTTGTGCGCACGCAGGCTGATCTTTTGTTTCTTGTAGAACGGGTTGGCCCAGCGCAGCCCCTCGGAGCGGTCGGTGCCGACGTACTCGCCGAACAGCAATAGGATCGCTGCTTCGTTCGGCTGCAGCATGTATAGCCCGGCGAGCGTCAGCGCTCCGACGACAATCAACACTACGGCGATCGCCAACGCTGTGAGCCCTGTCGGCCGCACGATAAAGAAAATGCCGGTGAGTACGAGCGCGATCCCGATCGCAGCCCACAAATACCCGCTGCCGCTTGTCTTTTCGACCTCTTTGGTGATCGGCGCTTACATGACCCCTCCGCTATCAAAGTGATATCACTTTGATAGAAGCGGCCAGCGCTGTCAAGTCAGCCGGACGGACGGTTGTGAGCGCTCGAACCGGCGGCGCGCCGCTCGCGTACCGAATGCGCCAGCAAGTCGAGCGCCGCGACGCTGTCGTCCCACCCCAGGCACGCGTCGGTAATTGATTGCCCGTAGCTCAACGGCGCGCCGGCGACCAGGTCCTGCCTGCCTGAAACGAGATGGCTTTCGATCATCACGCCGATGACGCGCGATTCGCCAGCCGACAACTGTTGCCCAATGCTGGCGCATACCTTCATTTGGTTCGCATGATCCTTCTGACTGTTCGCGTGACTCGCGTCGATCATCAGCCGCTCGGGCAGGCCCGAGGCACGCAAGTCCGCACAGGCAGACTGAACACTCGCCCCATCGAAATTCGGTTTCTTGCCGCCGCGCAGGATAATGTGGCAATCGTCATTGCCCTTGGTCGACACAATCGCTGAATGGCCACCCTTGGTGACCGACAGAAAATGGTGCGGCTGTTGGGCGGCCTTGATCGCGTCGGTGGCGATCTTGATGTTGCCGTCAGTTCCGTTCTTGAACCCGACCGGGCACGATAGTCCCGATGCCAGCTCTCGATGAACCTGGCTCTCCGTCGTGCGCGCACCGATCGCGCCCCAGGAGACGAAGTCGGCTAGATACTGCGGCGTGATCATGTCGAGGAACTCGCTGCCGGCGGGCATCCCCGCCACGTTGATGCTCATTAACAGTTCGCGCGCGACTCGCAACCCGTGGTTGATTCGAAAGCTGCCATCGAGATCCGGATCGTTGATCAATCCTTTCCAACCGACCGTCGTGCGCGGCTTCTCGAAGTACACCCGCATCACGATCTCAAGCTCGGATTTCAATCGTTCGCGCTCGCGTTGCAGCCGGCGCGCGTATTCGAGCGCCGCGGCCGGATCGTGAATCGAGCAGGGTCCGACAACAACGACCAGCCGGTCGTCCTCGCCATGCAGGATGTGATGAATCGCTTCGCGCGCCTCGAATACCGTCAGCGACGTTTTTTCGTCGCACGGATATTCGCGCAGCAAGTGCGACGGCGGCGCAAGCTCCTTGATCTCCTTGATCCGCAGGTCATCGGTCATGTAGCGCATTGCTCGGGCCTTTCTAGAACCATCCATTGCTTGCTCGCAAAAAAAAACCGCCAGGGTCGCCTGGCGGTTTGGGTCGATTCGGTGTGTTCTACGCGCGCCGTTCGACTTGTTCCGCCAGTGGCCGGAAAAAGCCGTAAAAATAAAAGTAGAAGTGGCGCGCTGAAACGTTCATGACCGCAAGATACCCGAGCTTGGGGTGTGCAGGCAAGTCAGATATCAGCCCGAATAACCCACAAATAGCGCGTTACCTGCCAGAACACCGGCGCCGCAAACATCAGCGCGTCGAGCCGCTCGAGCACCCCGCGTGTCAACACGAGCTCGGAATCCCACTGTTTTGCGCCGAGGCTACGTTTGACCAGCGACAGCACCACCGTGCCCATGAATCCGCTAACGACGATCAAGGCAGCCATGAAAAACGCCTGCCACCATAGAAACGGAGTCATCCACCACAGCGCACTGCCGATCAGTACGCCCGCCGCGCCGCCGGCAAGGGCACCTCTCAGGGTCTTATTCACGTTGACCGTTAACGGAGTTCCGCCAAGGAGCGTACTGGCGATTACCTGCAGCAGATCGGTCAGGAAAATAAT
>DATLOA010000396.1:0-2773 GCA_035536515.1 Burkholderiaceae bacterium
CCCGCAGCCATGGTTCCGGCCAATGCTCCTGCCGCAACACCGCCGCCAGCTGCTCCGACAGCGGTGCCGACCGGATGCGAACCGGGGGTGCCGGTCAGCGGGTCACGATTGGCATCCGGCGTCGGGTCGAGGCCTTTGCGAGTTTCACTATTCATTAGTTATCTCCCTTGGAAAATAATTAACGGACTTTGTATTAACGGACTTTGCCGCGGCGGAATAGATTCACGATTGCGAGCAGGATGATTGCTCCGATCAAAGAAACCACTAAAGCGCCGATACTGAACGCGTCTTGATTGATGGTAGGTACGCCGACCAAGGGACTGATCAGCCAACCACCCAACAGCGCGCCCACAATGCCTACAACGATGTTCAGGAAAACGCCTTGCTGTGCATCGGTCTTCATAATCATGCTGGCGACCCATCCGATCAGACCGCCGACAACAATCCAAATAATGAAATTCATATTGTTTAACCCCTCTCTGGGCTACGAGTGTTTAGGAACTACGCCGGACTTAGTGCAAACGGTGTGCCCAACTATGTTCACCCTCCGGTGGGAGCGCTCACTTGCGTAATAAGCTTTGGGACACAATAATTGTTGGCGGCGGTCCGGCTGGGCTCTCGGCTGCGTTGGTGCTCGGTCGATGCTGTCGCAGCGTGCTGCTGTGCGACGACGGCAGGCCGAGAAATCGGGCTGCTGAAATGATGCATGGCTTCCTTACGCGTGACGGCATTGCACCCGCTGAATTTCTTGATTTAGCGCGCGAGCAACTACAGCGTTATGACACGGTCACGATATGGGACGGTCCAGTGGCCGACGTGTTGCGGGACTCGAAAGACAGTTTTCGCGTTGTGCTTGACGGCAACCGTTCGGAGCTGGCGCGAAAAATTCTGATCGCTACCGGCGTCACCGATCAGTTGCCCGCGATCGGGCGAATCGAGGAGTTCTGGGGGAAGACGGTTCATCAGTGCCCGTATTGCGACGGCTGGGAATTGCGTGGCGCGCCAATCGCCGTCTACGGCAAGCGGGCAAGAGGTGTTGAGATGGCCCGTGCCATGACCGCGTGGACTTCGGATGTTGCGCTTTGCACTGACGGGCCATCAGGCTTTGATCAAGACACTAGCATGCACCTCGAGCGTAACGGCATTAAAGTCATCGAGGAGCGCATCGTCGAGCTGCAAGGAGAAGATGGCCGGCTCGAGGCGGTGCTGTTTAAGGGCGGCCGCCGGCTGCCGCGGCGCGCACTGTTCTTTGATACTCCGTGTGTGTCGCAATCGCAGATCGCGCGCAATCTTGGCTGCCAGATTACGAGAAAGGGCGCCATTCGGTGCGGACGCTACGAAGCGACCAGCGTTCCGGGCGTTTTCGTAGCTGGTAATCTGATCAAGGACGTGCAACTGGCGATTGTGGCGGCCGCGGAAGGGACTCGCGCGGCATTCGGCATTAACCGGTCACTGACCCGCGAGGATTTTGAGCGGCGCGCGACCGGTGTGCAGCGTGTTGAGCATCCGGCGGTTGATGACAAAGACGTCGTGCGTCGCAGGCCGCAGAGCTAACCATGGAATTCGATGCCGAACAGCTGCTGGGGCAGGCTATAAAGGCACTCGCGTATTACGCGGCGTTGATTGTGATCATGCGTCTCGCGGGCAAGCGACTGGCCGGGCAGACGACGACGTTCGACCTGATTGTGCTGATCACGCTCGGCGTGGTGATTCAAAGCACGGCATTGGATGATGGCTGGGTCAATGCGCTGGTGTTCGTTGTGACCGTCTTCGCAGTGCATCGGGGCCTCGCTGCATGGTGCGCGCACTCGACCTGGGTCCGTCATCTGGTGCGCGGCAAGCCGAGCGTGCTGGTGCGCGACGGAAAAATCATCGAGCAGGCGCTGGAACGCGAAGGCGTCAGTCGCGATGAGTTACAGGCGGGCCTGCGCAAGCTCGGTTACGACTCTGCCGAGTCGGTGAAGCTCGCGGTGCTTGAAGAGACGGGGCACATCTCTGCCGTCGGTGCGGACGGTGCAGCTCCACCGGCAATCACGCCGGAGCGGTTGATTCCATAACGTGCGGCGTGACGGTGCTGGCCGGCACCACATGCTGTGCAAAAAAGTCGAGTATTGCAGCCGTGGCATCGGGCCCGCGCGCGTCGGCGTATGAACCCCCAGCGTCGCCGCCCGACCACGCATGGCCCGCGCCGCGTATTACCCACTGCTCGATGATGCTCGCGCCGCCCGGCGCCAAATAACGTGTCCGCTGAACGGCGCGACTGTCGTCCATGGCATTCATTGTTTGCGCGCTCTTCTGCAGCGGCGAATCCGGATTCAGCAATCGGTGCATTTCGACTGCACTCTCGATCAGCCAGTCGCTGTTGGCGGGGTTGACCGTTGAGTCTGTGTCACCGTGCAATGCGATGACGGGCACGATGCGGCCGATCGCAGGTGTCGCGCCCGTCGATGCGAACCTGGGGCGTCCGGTCTTCATCACGGTCAATGCCGACGTTACATCGTGCGCGGAGCCTGCCGGCAATCCCGAGTGCACGGCCGCTGCAGCAAACAAATCCGGATATTCGCGCGCCATGATGGCAGCCATAGCGCCGCCCGCCGAAAGGCCCGCAACGTACACACGTCGCGTGTCGACGCGCTGTTCGTCGATGACCTGCTTGACGATCCCGGCGATGATTGCAGGCTCGCCGCGTCCTGCTTGCTGATCGAGCGGACGAAACCAGTTCCAGCAGCGATGCGAATTCGCGCGCTGAATCTGTTGCGGATAGACCACCAGG
>DATLOA010000397.1:0-11560 GCA_035536515.1 Burkholderiaceae bacterium
TGATGCGCGACGATCAGCACGCGCTCGCCGCGATACTCGCGGGTCATCGTGTCGATCACGCTGCGAAGCCGCAGGATCACGTCGCACCAGCTCTCGCCGCCTGGCGGACGAAAATAGAATTTGCCGACATGTGCACGCTGCTCGCTTAGCTCGGGATGGCGCTCGCGAATGCCGAACGTCGTCAGCCGGTCGAGGATCCCAAATTCCTTCTCGCGCAGGCGCTCGTCGGAATGCAGGATGTGCGAATCGGCCGTGACGCCGGCGGCTTCGAGCACCAATTTCGCAGTCGAGCGCGCACGCAGGTAGGGCGAGCACAACACGACGTTCGGCTGCGAGGTGCGTGGCATGGTGCCGAACCATTGGCCGAGCGCAACCGATTGCTGCTCACCCAGCCCTGACAAGGGCACGTCAATATCGCGCTCTGCAATATCGATCAGCGGCAGCCGCGCGGCCTCGGCTGAGTCGCGCGCGACATTACCCGCGCTCTGCCCATGCCGGACGATCCACAGCTGCTGCGGCCATTTTTGTTCCACCCGGCACCTTTGTCTGCAAACCCGTCTGCCCCAAAAGCCAAACACGTGCCCGCAACGCTGCCCCACCCATTTTTCCGCAAAAACCGGCTAGCCTTTTCTTGAGCTTGACCCTCTTGAAATTGCGCGAGGCGCTCCGAATTTCCGCCGTGCGGCTCCAGCAAGAGCCCAACCGACGCGTAACTGCAACGAAAGGAGGATGAGCGAATGTTCGCATCGATGGTGACATACCCCGGCCTGTTCGGGGACTTTGATCGACTACGCCGGGAACTTGACGAACTTTCCGGATGGTCGGGCTTGCCCACCAGTATCCGGTCCGCTGCGCCGGGTGCATTTCCGCCGATCAACATTGGCAATACGGCGACCAGTGTCGAAATTTATGCGTTCGCGCCGGGGATTGATCCAAAGCAGATCGAGTTGACGATCGATCGCGGCGTGCTGACGATCTCGGGTGAGCGCGCCTCAGGGCTGCCGACCGAAGACGGTAAGGTCAGCGTGTACGGCAATGAGCGTTTCTCCGGCCCGTTCCGGCGCGCGATTAGCCTGCCCGAAGACATCGATTCGACCAAGGTGAACGCGAATTACCGCGACGGCGTGCTGCACGTCAGTATCAACCGTCGCGAGTCCGCGCTGCCGAAGCGCATCACCGTTCAATAACTAGTAGCCAGGAGGTCCATCATGCAAGACACTTCCGTTGCGGAAGCACCGCGTACGGCAAACCGTCAGGAGATGAATCGGCAGGGCGACCCATCGCAGGCGGATGCGTCGCGGTCAGATACGAGGCGTGACTCGCAGGCGATGACACCGCGTGTCGATGTGCTGGAAGATGAGTCGGGCATCACGTTGCTCGCGGACATGCCTGGCGTGGCGAAGGACGCGCTCGAGATCAAGGTGGAAAACAATGCGCTTTCGATCGAAGGAGCGATCACCGCCGCTACCCCGCAGGCGCTAGAAGCAACGTACGCCGAAGTGCGAGTCCCGCGCTACCGTCGCAGTTTCACGCTGAGCCGTGAGCTCGACGGTAGCCGCATCGACGCTCAGTTGAAAGACGGGGTCCTGAAGCTGCGCATTCCTAAGCACGAGCAGGCGCGGCCGCAGCGCATTTCTGTAAAAGTTAGCTAGCGGATAATGCAGGCGCATCTCCGGCACGTCGCAGTGCGATGTGCCGGAGTTCGACGTGGCGCCTGCAATGGATAGCGATGAAAAAGAGTGGAGACAAGCTTGAGCGAGGTAAGCAACCAAACCCGGGGCCGGACGGCAAGCTACCCGACCTTGGACTTGCAGGCACCAAGCGCATACTTGCGACCGACGATCCGGCGGCCACCGCGCCGGAGTTGCGTCAGCCCAACGAGCGCGACGAATCTGCCGATCAGCAGCTGACCGGGCCGCGCCGAGTCATCAAGCAAGCGCACGACGACCTGCAAAGCGGGCAACAGGACACCGACGCCCGCAACCGTGTAGCCGAAGTGCTGCCAGATGTACCCAAGACGCCGCAGAATTTCGACAATTCCGATCCTGTGGATACCGCGCCGCGGTCGAAGAAGAACACTTCTTAGTCGAATCTTTATTCAGTCAGGCTTTTGCACATCCTTGACTACCCAGCGGCCGCGCAGGCGATGTCACCAGAGCGCCCAAACTGCACATAGCGTTACTGTCTCAGCCCGTCGCGCTCGGGCGCAGCGAATACTGTCGCCAGCATTGTCGCTACCTGCTTCTCGTCAGACCCGGTATACGCAAAAGCTGCACCGGAACACACGGTAATCGTTTGTCCCGCGCGCACGACCTCGCCCCTGGCGATAAATCGATCGCCCTGAGCAGGCCTTAGCAGGTTGATCTTGTACTCGACCGTTAGTACCGCGACATCGGCCGCCATCAAGCTGAATGCCGCGTATCCGCAGGCACTATCCAATATCGTGGCGACAATGCCGGCGTGCAGAAATCCATGCTGCTGCGTCAGATCTGCGCGGTAAGTCAACGCGACTTCCACAATGCCGGGTTCGACGCGAGCAAGCGTGGCGCCGATCGTATCCATCGCTCGCTGCCGCGCGAAGCTGGTGCGAACGCGTGCTTCAAACTGCGTATCTAGCGGGGAAAAACTCATCCGTTCCTTCCACGTCTTTTGCCCCGGGCAGATTATTCACGACGATCCAAGGCGGGCAAACGATTAGCTACAGGTGCGATCGTGCCTATTAACGCACTGCCGCGATAATGGCGCGATGAACGAGCCCATGGCCCGCGATGTCGTGCTAGTGCGCGCCATCGAGAGCGCAGACACCGAGCGCGTCATCTTCAGCAACGAGGACCGCACGCACGCGAGCCGCGCCGCTGCCGAGCTCGCGCGCTGGCGCGCGGGAGAGCGGCACGAAGCGCCCACCGCAGAGTCGTTCGTCGCGCAGCGCGCTGGGCTATTGGTTGAAGCGCTGCCGCGGCGCCGCCCCACGATCGTGCGTGCGGTGCGCGCTTTCGACTGGCCGTCATGGATCGGCGTCGCGCTCCCGCTACTGGCGTTCGCACTCGGTGCATTGCTGGAGCACATCTCCGATCGCCATCACGTCAATATTCTTGCGTTTCCGCTACTGGGGATCGTGATCTGGAACGTGGCGGTCTACGTGTTGCTGCTGTTGCGGCCGGTGCTGCGTGCAGGCGTCAATATGAGGGGACCGCGGCGCTGGCTGGCCGCGCGCGGACAGCGCTCGATGCGACATCTTCCGACCGTTGAAACGGATTCGGTAGGCAGCTTTGCCGCTCAGTGGAGCGCGCTCGTTGCACCGCTGATGGCGGTGCGCGCCGCGCGCGTTCTTCACCTGGCCGCGACGCTGTTCGCGCTTGGCGCGGTCGTCGGGTTATACGTGCGCGGCCTGGTGTTGGAGTACCGCGCCGGGTGGGAAAGCACGTTTCTCGACGCGCCCGCCGTGCACGCGATTCTGTCGTTTTTTCTGACGCCCGCCGCGCAGCTGCTCGGCGTCGCGTTTCCATCGGTCAACGAGATCGCCGCTCTGCGCTTTACCAACGGCGCGGCGAGCGGTACCAACGCCGCACTCTGGATACATCTGTACGCCGTCACGGTTGCCGCGGTCGTCATCCTGCCCCGACTGCTGCTCGCATTGGTCGCCCGTTGGCAAGAGCGGCGCCGTGCAAACCGCTTTACCTTCGACATGAGCGATCCATACTTTCGACGCCTTGCAGGCTCCCTGGCGGTCGGCAGCGCACGGCTGCGTATCGTTCCGTACAGCTTCACGGTTGATGAAACTACGTTGAACGGCCTACGTAAGCTCGCGGTGGCATTGCTGGGCGACGACGCAGAAGTGACGCTGCACCCCGCCGTCTCATTTGGCGCCGAGGACAGTGTGCGGCAGACAATGGCCGGTGCAGACTCGCCGGCACCGCTGACCCTGGCACTGTTCAATCTGGCGTCGACGCCCGAGAACGAGAACCACGGTGCGTTCTTGAAGGCGCTGCGGGGCGCGCCGGCTGCACCACGGCTGGCGGCGCTGATTGATGAATCGAGCTACCGGCGGCGGATCGGCGAGCATGCGGGCGCCGATGCGCGACTCGACGAAAGGCGTAGCGCGTGGCGCTATTTTTGCCGTGCACTCGAGGTGGAAGCCGCATTCATCGACCTGTCCGCGCCCGATTTGCCTGCAACCGAGCGTGACCTGGAGCCCGTGCTTGCGGCGCCTGTCGCCACTCCATGACGACAGACGGCGCGACGATTGAGATCACGCTGATCTCGCACACCAACACCGGCAAGACCACGCTCGCGCGCACGCTGCTCGGCCGCGACATCGGCGAAGTCAGAGACGCGCCGCACGTGACCGAGATCGCCGAGGCGCATACGCTGCTACAAACCACCGCAGGCGACGTGCTGCGGCTATGGGACACGCCGGGCTTTGGCGATTCGGCTCGGCTGGTGCAGCGGCTGCGGCTCGCCGATAACCCCATCGGCTGGTTGCTGCGCGAAGTGTGGGACCGTTATCGCGATCGCCCTTTTTGGTGTAGCCAACAGGCGGTGCGTGCCGCGCGCGACAGTTCCGATGTCGTGCTGTACCTCGTCAACGCGGCCGAAGACCCGCGCGATGCCGGCTATGTTGCATATGAGGCGCAGGTGCTGCGTTGGGTCGGCAAACCAATCGTCGTACTGCTAAATCAGACCGGGCCACCGCGTCCGGCAAGCGAAGAGCACGCCGAGGCGCAGCGCTGGAGTGCGCATCTCGAATCGCTCGGCGTCGCCAGCGAAGTGCTGGCCCTCGACGCTTTCGCGCGCTGCTGGGTGCAGGAGCGGGTGCTGCTCGACGCCGTTGGCCGCCGATTGCCCGAGCCTAAGCGCGCCGCGTACGCGCGCCTGGTCTCAAACTGGACCACGCGCAACGTCGAGCGATTCGACGCCGCGATGCTAGTGCTTGCTGAGCACTTGGCGCACGCCGCGTCCGACGTTGAGCCGGTGGCGAAAGTCTCGGCATCGGCCGCGCAAAAATTGATGCACACCGTCGGTCTGAAGCGCGAAGGAATCGAAGCGGCGCGCGAGCACGCAATGCAAGCACTGGCGGCGCGGCTGGACGCCAACATCCGCAATGCGACCGACCGTCTGATCCAATTGCACGGACTGCAGGGCGCAGCCGCCGACACCGTCTTGCAGCGAATGAAGACGCATTTTGCGATTGCCGAACGCGTTGACGAGACGCGCGCCGCGCTGTGGGGCAGCGTCGTCACCGGTGCGCTGGCGGGATTGAAAGCAGACGTCGTCGCGGGCGGGCTGACGTTCGGCGCCGGCATGCTAGTCGGTGGAGTCATCGGTGGGTTAAGCGGTGCGGGCATCGCGCGCGGGATGAACCGCTTGGCGGGCGCGGAGCAACCGGAAGCGCGCTGGTCAAGCGATTTTCTGAACGCGCTGGCGCGCTCGAGTGTGCTGCGCTACCTGGCCGTTGCGCATTTCGGCCGCGGCCGCGGAAAATACGTTGAAGGCGAGGCGCCGCCGTTCTGGCGCGACGAAGTCGAGCAGCAGTTCGGCCAATATGCTCCGGCGTTCCGCGCGCTGTGGGGCTCTGCGATAGGCGCGTCCCCGCCGGCGCACTTTGCGCTTGATCTGCAACACGCCATCGCGAACACAACCGTTGGCGTGCTTCAAAGACTTTATCCAGACACGGTTCCCATCGAGCTGAGGTCGCGCGTTTAGCCACGGCCCGGGCATGCGTTTTGCAATAAATCAATGCCTCGGGATTCTCCCGACACATGGAGGCGGTATGAACAACGATCAGGTGAAAGGGCGTACCAACACGGTGACCGGCAAGATCAAGGAAGCGGTCGGCAAGGCGACCGGAGACAAAGACCTGGAAGTCAAAGGCACGGCGGAGAAAGTCGGCGGCAAAGTGCGCTCGACTTACGGTGACGTTAAGAGCGATATCAAAAAAAGTACACGATAGAGATTAGCCGGGCGGATCGCGTTGCGCAGCCGGTAACGATCCGCCCGCCGCACCTTTCTCGCTCCAGGCATACAGCGCGATCCGTTCCAAGCACAGCAGGGGCCGTGGTTGACGGCCAACGCAGCGTAAATATTGTGCGATCGCAGCGTGCTCGCGTGCGAGCGCCAACAATGGCGCCGCCTCGCGCACCGTCACATCGGAATAAAGGCGGCCGATCTCGGCAAAGCCCCGTGCTGACCGCTCGAGCGCCCACTGCGCATAAAAGTGGGCGAGCAACACGATCAGCGCAAGCGGAACACTAATCACACCGAACAAGGCTGAGCCACCGTCACTAGTGACTTCGAATGCCGCTCCCACGTCGACAACCCATGCCAGAAACATTCCCACCCCAAGAAACAGCGCAACGCGTGCGCGCCGCTCCAACTCGCGCCAACGCCTCGCTTCAAACGCGCGCCGCCGTTGCAACTCTAAAGAGCTGGGCGGAAACGCCAGTACGTCGATTGGCTGCTCGTCGTCGGCTTGCGCAGCGTTGAGTGCAACATCCATCTACGTAAGAATCGCTCCCCTTTAGGCGCGATTCGACTGTAGGCGTGCATCGGCGTTCACGGGGGCCGGCGCGACCGAGTTGACTACGGAAATCGGCTACGGGAAAACAAGGTGACATGACAGACCAGCCGACGGCCCCGTACGCACGGCAGAGTACCGACTCGCCGGCGGTGCTCGATAGCTCAAAGAAGATCTAGACCGCAGAGCAAGCCAGGAGGGTGACTAAGCCTGATCTTGCCTACTCGACGGTCACCGACTTTGCGAGATTGCGCGGCTTATCTACGTCGGTCTTGCGCGCCACTGCGGTGTGATACGCGAGCAATTGCAGCGGTACGACGTGCAGAATCGGCGACAGCGGTCCATAGTGCTCAGGCAGTTTGATGACGTGAATGCCCGGCACAGATTCGATGTGCGTGTCGGCATCGGCAAAAACATAAAGCTCGCCACCGCGCGCGCGTACTTCCTGCATGTTCGATTTGAGTTTTTCAACGAGCGCATCGTTGGGTGCGACGGTCACTACCGGCATTTCTGCCGTGACCAGCGCCAGTGGCCCGTGCTTCAACTCGCCGGCCGGATACGCCTCGGCATGGATGTAGCTGATCTCCTTCAGCTTCAATGCGCCTTCGAGCGCAATTGGGTAGTGCAATCCACGGCCGAGAAACAAAGCATGCTCCTTGCGCGCGAACTGCTGCGCCCACGCAATCACCTGCGGCTCGAGCGCCAGAACAGCCTGCAAAGCTGCCGGCAGATGTCGTAGCGTGCGGATATGTTCGCGCTCCGCCCGATCATTGAGCCGACCGCGCTGTTTCGCGAGGGTCAATGCCAATAGGAACAGTGCGACCAACTGTGTCGTAAATGCCTTGGTCGACGCAACACCGATCTCGACGCCGGCGCGCGTGAAAAACTGCAGCTCGGTTTGGCGTGCCATCGCGCTCGTCGCGACGTTGATGACGCCGAGCGTGTGTTTCATGCCGAGCGACCGCGCGTGCTTCAGTGCGGAAAGCGTGTCGGCCGTTTCGCCGGACTGCGATATGACGACGACCAGCGTGTGTGGGTTCGGTACGCTGTCGCGGTACCGATACTCACTTGCAACCTCGACTTGCGTCGGTAGTCCGGCGATCGATTCAAGCCAGACCTTGGCCGTCAGTCCCGCGTAGTAGCTCGTGCCGCACGCCAGGATCAGCGCCGAGTCGATCACACCGAGCACCGGGGCAGCCTTTTCACCGAACAGCTCCGGGGTTATCGACTCGATCCTTTCGATCGTGTCGCTGATCGCGCGCGGCTGCTCAAAGATCTCCTTTTGCATGTAGTGCTGGTACGGACCAAGCTCGGCGCCACCGGCGGCCGCTTTAACGGTATGCACCTGCCTTACCACGACCACGCCCGCCGCATCGACGATCTGAAAACGCTTTAATTCAATATCGACAACGTCACCGTCTTCCAGATAAATGATCTGGTCAGTGGTGCCCGCCAGCGCCAGCGCGTCCGACGCGAGAAAGTTTTCGTCTTCGCCTAGCCCGACGACCAACGGTGAGCCGTTGCGCGCGCCGACGAGTCGCTGCGGCTCGTCCTTATGCATCACGGCGATTGCATACGCGCCTTTGAAGCGCACCACTGCGTCGCATACGGCAGCGAGTAAGTCACCTCGATACAACTGATGAATCAGGTGCGCGATGACCTCTGTGTCGGTCTCGGTGACGAACTCATAGCCGGCGCTTTTCAACTCGGCGCGAATCGGTTCGTAGTTTTCAATGATGCCGTTATGAACGACCGCGATTTCGTTGCGCGAAAAGTGTGGATGTGCGTTCCCTGTAACCGGCGCGCCGTGCGTCGCCCATCGCGTATGCGAGATACCCAAGTGACCCGCCAGCGCCGACTTCTTGATCTGTGATTGCAGCTCGGCAACACGTGCCGTACTACGCGAACGCGTCAGCGCTCCGTCCTGTAGCAGCGCGATCCCGCACGAGTCATAGCCGCGATACTCAAGACGTCGCAAACCCTCGACCAGTATCGGTGTGATGTCGCGCGTCGCAACCGCGCCTACGATGCCGCACATTGCTGAGCCTCTACGATTTCTTATCCTTTGTCGGCCGCTTCCAGCCGTCTAATGTCGTTTGCTTGGCGCGCGCCAAGGTGAGCTTGCCTTCGGGTGCATTCTTCGAGATGACCGATCCTCCAGCAATCGTCGCGCCGGTACCGATCGTGACCGGCGCCACCAGCACCGCATTTGAGCCGATCGAAACGTCATCGCCGATCACGGTGCGGTGCTTGCGAGCGCCATCGTAATTGGCGGTGATGGTACCGGCCCCGATGTTGACGTTGGCGCCGACGGTCGCATCACCAACGTACGCCAGATGGTTGGCTTTCGAAGCGCGGCCCAGCGTACTGCCCTTGACCTCGACGAAGTTGCCGATGTGAACCTCATCACCCAGCAACGCGCCGGGGCGCAGGCGCGCATACGGGCCAATGCGCGCGCCCGCGCCAATCGTCGCGCCGTGCAAATGTGAAAACGGCAACAACTCGGTACCGGCGCCGACGGAGCAGTCGCGCAGCACGCAGTACGCACCGACGCGAACCCCGTCAGCAAGATCGACTTGCCCTTCGAAGACGCAGCCGACGTCGATCGATACGTCGGCACCGACCTCTACCTTGCCTCGCACGTCGATACGCGCCGGATCGGCCAGCGTCGCGCCGCGCTCCATCAACTCGCTCGCGACCCGGCGCTGTGCAACACGCTCGACGGTCGCGAGTTGCTCTTTGCTGTTGACGCCGCGCGTCTCGTCGGAGTCCGCGCAATCGACCGCGATTACGCGGCAGTGCTCGCCGACCGCCTGTGCGATCACGTCAGGCAGGTAGTACTCGCGCTGTGCATTATCGTTCGACAATGCTTTGAGCCAACGCTTCAATCTGGCGGTCGGCGCAATCAGAATTCCAGTGTTGACCTCGGTCAGCACGCGTTCATCGTCGCTCGCGTCACGCTCTTCAACAATACGCAGCACGTTGCCGTGCCAATCGCGCACGATGCGCCCGTAGCCAGTGGGTTGTTCCAGTTGGACCGTCAGCAGCGCAACGTCACCGCTGGCTGCGAACAATTTCTGCAATGTGGCAGCACGGATCAGCGGCACGTCCCCATATAGAACCAATGTCGGCGCAGCATCGTCCAACAAGGGCTCTGCTTGCAGCACGGCGTGGCCCGTACCCAGCTGTTCCGGCTGTTCGACGAATCGCAGCCGCCGGTCGGCGCTCGATCTCAAATGGAACGCTTCTTGCACTTGTTTTGCGCCGTAGCCCACCACTATCACTATATTGACGGTCTTTCCCGTCGTGGCAGCGTCGACCGCATCGAGAACGTGAGCCAGCATCGGGCGACCGGCAACGCGGTGCAGGACCTTTGGCACAGGCTCGGCGGGTGGGGGACCCATCCGCTTACCCTGTCCTGCGGCAAGTATCACGATGTTCATGCGGTGTGGGTCAAGGGAGGTCCGATTGCGCAACGATTCTAGTTCACTGATTACGGGATCTTCCGCATTGCGGTTCACCCGTCTGGCAACGATCGCCGCGGTCACGATTTCGCTTGCTAGCTGCGCCGCGATGAAGATCGGCTACAACAATGCCGACACGCTTGCGCTGTTTCAGCTCGATAGCTATCTGGATCTAAGCACCGACCAAGAACATACCGTCAAAGAGCGCTTTAACGGGTTAATGGCATGGCATCGCTCGACGCAGTTGCGCGATTACGTCGCGTTAATCGACAAAGTGCGCGCAAAGGTTGCCGGCCCGGTGACCACCGCCGACGTGATGGAATTCAACCAGCAGGTGAACGTGCGAATGATGGCCGTAGGGGAAAAGTCGGCGCCTGATATCGCGCACGTGGCGTTGACGCTGGCACCCGAGCAGATCGACCGCGCCGCCAAGAAGATCGCCAATGATGCGACCAAAGCACGGCGCGAATTTGTGCGCGAGGAGAAAGACGCAGGTGCAGAACGCATCAAGAAGTACGGCGAGCGCGCCGAAACATGGTTTGGCAAGCTCAACGACGAACAGCGCGCGATCATCCGCAAATCATTCGCGAGTCGGCCCACTGACGCAACGTGGTGGATCGACGAGCGTGAGCGCCGTCAGCGCGAGTTCGTGATGTTATTGCGCAAGATTCAGGCGGATCGACCGACCGAAGAAGTTGCCACGCGCTGGGTGCGCACGTATTTCACGCAACTCAACGTGGCGCCCGAAGCCGATCGCCGCGCCCGCGCCGAGTCGTATCGGCGTGGCAGTGCCGAGCTGATCGCGCAACTCATCAATGCGGCGACGCCTGAACAAAAAACAACACTAGACAAAAAGCTTAACGACTACTCGCAGGATTTCAAGTCGCTCGCGGGGCAAGCGGGCTGACGTCCGGAATTACTCCGCACCCTGCGCACGCGGTGAGGTCGCCGACAGCAGCGAGCCGCCGAACATTCCAGCCGCGGCCATCAAAAACCCGCCGAGCACCGGCGGGAACTCCTGGCCGAGGGGCGTCAATTCGAGCAGAGCCCACGTGCCCATGCCAAGCACGATCGACCAGATTGCACCCTGCGTGGTCGAGCGCCGCCAGTAAAGCCCGCACACCAGCGGCCAGAAGGCACCGACCACCGGAAACTGGTACGCCTTGGACACCAGCTCGTAAATCGGTGTGCCTTCCATGATGATCGAATAGACCAGCACGCATGCGGTGAACACGACTACCGTGAGCCGCATGTATAACAGCTGCTGTCTGTCGTTCATGTCGACAAAATTCTTCAACACGTTTTCGACGAACGTTGTCGACGGTGCAAGCAGTGTTGCCGACGCCGTCGACATGATCGCTGCCAGCAGCGCTCCGAAGAACGCGACCTGCAGCCAGACCGGCATGCGCTCCATCACCAGCGTCGGGAGAATTTTCTGCGAATCTTCCTTCAGCAATGAATTGGCCACCTCGGGCATCACCAGAAACGCCGACAGTCCGATAAAGATCGGCACCATCGCGAACACCATGTAGGAGATGCCGCCGATAATCGGCCCGCGTACCGACGTGTCAGCATCTTTGGC
>DATLOA010000398.1:0-6964 GCA_035536515.1 Burkholderiaceae bacterium
GCGGTGGCCGCGCTCAGCGCGCTCGCCTTAAGCAGGCGACGACGTGTTGATGCGTCGGCAGGCGCGGGGTGTTGCTGCTTCTTTGACTGTTTCATTGTCGTCTCCTGTGCGTCCTATGTGTCATTCGTTCGCGCGCGCGGACGTCGTGCTAGCGCGGAACGATCTTGATACCGTTTAATTTCTCCTGCGCCTCTATCAGCGACGGCATGAAGCGCTCTCCGAGACCGAGCGCCGTTGCCTGCACCAAGGCCTGGTGCACTGCTTCGCCGACATAGCTTGCCGCGCCGTGCGACTCGGCCAAGTGTGTGTAGTAGCTCATGTCTTTGCGGCCGTTGGCGATCGTGAACCTCATTCCCGTCAGATCGCCGTCGACCGCTTTGCTTGCGATCATTTGAAACACGCCCGAGTTGACACCGCCGGCCGTAATGACTTCCAGCAGCTTGCGCAACGACAGTCCGCTCTTGGCGGCGATGCCGAATGCTTCGGCGGTGCTGGTGGCGATCGACAGCGCAAGAAAGTTGTTGACCAGCTTCAGCACATGGCCGTGGCCCGGCGGTCCAACGTGAATTACGTTCTCGCAAAACGCTTTCATCACCGGCTGCAGCCGTTCGAAATTTGCGGCATCGGCACCGACCATCGTGTTCAATCGGCCTTCTTCAGCCTCCTTCGGCGTGCGCGCCAGCGGTGCGTCGATGTACGCGACGCCGCGCTCGGCGAGGTCGGCACGAATGCGGGCCGTGGAATTGGGCTCGCTGGTCGAGCAATCCACGATCAGCATGCCATCACGCGCGGCCGCGAGCACCCCGTCTGCGCCGTAAATGATTTCTTCGACCTGCGGCGAGCCGGTTACGCAGAAAAAGATGATGTCACTCGCCGCAACCAGCGCTCGTGTGTCTTTGACTTCTACTGCGCCCGCTGCGGTCAGATCGGCGAGGTTCGCGCGGTTGCGATGAACTTTGAACGCCAGCGGATACCCTTTGGCAAGCAGGTGCTTGGCCATGCCGTGGCCCATCAGGCCGATGCCGACGAATCCGATGCGGTCCATGTTCTGCGTGTCCTGTCGATTTATGTGTTGGTGGAGGCGAGCGCAGGCGGCGCTTGCGCTGAAACTGCGTGCCGTGCATCGGCAAATCGCCGTACCAGCCGCACGTAACGCTGCGAAATCGCTTCGATGGCAGCGGCATCATCGATTTCGCCGGTGAACCATGTGCGCGCGGTCTCGCCAAATATCGTTCGCCCAACTGCAAAGCCGCGGCATACTGAATGGGTGGCCGCTTCGGCCAGCTGTTCGGCCAGTTCGTCGATCGGCGCATCCAAGCCGAGCACGAGGACACCGCGGCAATAAGAGTCAGCGCCCCGTATTGCGCTATCCAGCCGCTTCCATCCTTGCGCATTCGAGGGCGCGGGCAGCTTCCACCAATCGGGCAGCACGCCGGCTGCCGCAATTGCGGTGACGGCATGGGCCAACACCTCGTCAGCATCGCGCGGGTCGTCGCGGAGCACCGGTGGAATCACTTCGAGCAGGAGCTCGCGGCCGGAGTCTTCGCACGCCTTACGGAGATCGCGCAGCGTTGCGATCTGCTCGCCTCTCAGTGTCGGAGGATCATCGGCATCGAAAGCCACCAGGCACTTCGCGATATGGCGGGCCGGCCATTCGCGCAACATCGACTGCACGTTGCGGCCATGCTCGAAGCGAAGCGGGCGCGACCCGGGATCTTCGACCGGCCGCGCGATCCACCAACCGGATTCGTCGAGCTCGGGTAGCAGATCGGCGCCATATCGATCATCGAGTATCAATCCATACGCTGCGCCGAGACCTGCGGCGCGGACACTAGCGCGCTGTGCAGCGCGCGCAACCAGATGTTTGAACTGTGAGATGCGCGCCAGTGGCGTGTTCAGGTCGGACGCGAGTTGCTCGAGGGGCGCGCGGTGATCGAACGCCAGCGCCGCAATCCACGGCGGCGCTGGCCGCCGCGTGGTGGCGTGATGCAGGCGGTTCAGTGCAGCGTCTTCACGCAACCGCGGCGTGGCAGAACCGTGCCGGAGAAAATGTTCGAGCTCGACGGCCGTCGGAATGGCGGGTGCGCACCCGTGGCGCGATACGACCAATGCGCCGCACGCGTTAGCGCGGCGTCCACACTCAGCCAACGATGCGTCGCGCAGCCATCCGCTCAAAAATCCGGCCATGAATGCGTCGCCTGCGCCGAGCACGTTGAACACTTCGATCGGGAACCCGGGCACATCGATCGGAGCCGCGCCGCGCGCTCCTGGATAAATCGTGCAGCCTGATTCGCCGCGCTTGACAACCAGCGTCGCAGCCGATGCCCGCCGCAGCGCGTGCGCCGCGCTGCGCGAGTCGTTCGTATCGGCGGCGATGCAGAACTCTTCTTCGGTCCCGACGATCAAATCGCACAGAGCGATGATCGGTTGCAGGGTGGCGCTGACGGAGGACGCCTGTACGTAGCGCTTCTCGCCGTCGGCAAGCGGGGCTAGTCCCCAAAGTACCGGCCGAAAATCGATGTCGAGGATGACGCGCCCACCGGCGGCTCGCGCTGCTTCGATCGCCGCACGGCACGCCGCATGGGTTCCCGGTTGCGACAGATGCGTGCCCGAGATCAGCACCGCGGTGGCGGCGGCGATGAAGCGTGAGTCGACGTCCGCCGCTTCGAGCGCCATGTCTGCGCAATGGTCGCGATAGAAAAGCAGCGGAAACGCGGTGCGGCTTCGAATACTCAGAAATACGAGAGCGGTCAGGCGCTGCGGGTCGAGGCGCACGTGGCTGACATCAACGCCCTCGCGCGCGAGCGTGTCGAGCACGAACCGGCCGTTTTGCTCGTCGCCGACGCGCGTCAGCATGGCTGCTTTAAGACCGAGGCGGGCGCATCCGACAGCGGTATTGGCGGGCGAACCGCCAAGGTAACGCGCGAATGTCGTCACGTCTTCGAGACGCGCGCCAATCTGCTCTCCGTATAGATCGACCGCCGCGCGGCCAATGCAAATGACGTCGAGTTTCCGCGGCATTGCACCGTCCTTCATCGACGCTCTTTCTTGGACGCTCTTCTGCCCGAGACATGCGGGGAGCGCCGATTAGCACGCCCGGCCATCAACCGGTGCCCGACGGCGACTACCAGCGATTGCGCGAGCACGATCGGCTCGACCAGCGAACGAAACGCGGCGCTGCCGTCGTCGCCGATCGCAAAAGAGAGCGTTGCCACACGCATCAGCGGAGACAGCTTGCTGTCGGTGATCGCGATCACCGCAGCGCCGCGTTTGCGGCAGCTGTCGGCGATCTCGACAATCTCGTCGGTGTAATTGCGAAAGCTGACGGCGATCACTAATTCGTCGGCGGCGATGCGTGCGGCGAATTCGCGATTCATTCCGCCCACGTTGTCCAGCAACTGCGTTCGGACCTCGAGCTGATTCAGCGCGTAAGCAAGATATGCGGCGACGGGAAACGAGCGCCTCGCAGCGAGCAGATTGATTTGTGATGCGGCGGCGATCAATTCGACTGCCTGCGTCAGCAGCCGGTCGTCGACTGCGTGTTGGAAGCGCTGCAGCTCGGCGATCGCCTGAACCGCCTGCGCGTGGAACACAGCACCGGGTGACGTGGCTTTCGGAGCGCGCGATTGCAAGCGCTCGATACGCTCGCGATACGTCAGCGTACGGGCGCGCAACCGCGTCCGAAACAGCTGCCGCAGCTCGGCGAACCCGGCGCAGTCGACGGCGGCGGCGAATCGCACCAGCGCGGAGGGCTGCACACCGATCTGCTCGGCCAGTTGCGCAGCGGTGCCGAGTGCAAAATCTTCGGGCGCGTCGAGCGCGAATCGGGCAATGCGCTGTAACTGACCCGGCAGGTGGGGAAAGCGCTCGGTGATTTTTCCCGCGAGCTCTTCGTAGCTGCTAGGTCCAATAAACCGCTTACGCCCGCTACTTAGTGCTTGCGATTGCATCGTCTGGCTTGATCGGTCCATTGCTTTGGGGGACATTAGAACGTAGATTACGTTTTGTCCAGAAACAGAACAAATATTCTATTACGGTTGCGGGGAAAACGAGTGGCAGGTGTCCTAAGCGCGCAAACGCGGGTCGTTGTGCCTTCATTCGCGGCCCCACAGGCGCCGCCGTTTGCGCTCGCGTTCGGTGTCGTCCTCGCGCTGTTCGCAACCAGTCCGCTGTGGCTCGGCGCCGTAGGGCTTTATCAATACCTCGCGCTCGAAGTTCTGATCTGGAGCCTTTACGCGCTGGGCTACAACCTCTTGCTCGGCTACGGTGGCTTACCTTCGTTTGGTCATGGCGCCTTTTTCGGCGTCGGTGCCTACGCGGCCGGGCTTGCCCTGAAGCAAGCTGAGGTTGGATTGATTGCCGGCATGGTTACTGCGGTTGCTGCGGCCGCGATTTTCGGCGCTATCGTCGCAGCATTTATCTCGCATCGGCGCGGCATCTACTACGCGTTGATGACAATCGCATTCGGCCAGTTGGCGTGGTTTGTTTCGATCAAGTGGCACAGTGTGACCGGCGGCGAAGATGGACTGCTGAACATTCCGCGGCCGCCGCTCGACCTCGGTTTCGTTCAGTTTTCGTTGACATCGCATGCAGCGCTTTTCTATTTCGCGCTGGCGCTGTTCGCGGCGATCGCATGGGCGCTTTGGTATCTGATCGACACGCCGTTCGGGCGCGTACTAGGTGCCGTAAAGCAGAACGAGATGCGTGCGGCTTACTGCGGCCACAACGTCTGGCTCGTCAAGTTCACCGTGTTCGTAATGTCGTGTGCGATCGCAGGGTTAGCCGGGGGGCTATTTGCGCTCGCACAGCAGTCGGCGTATCCGAACGTGATGAGTCTCAACAACTCGGGCTACGTGGTTATGATGGTGCTGATCGGCGGCGGACTGGTCAGCTTCTGGGGGCCGGTGATCGGTGCAGTGTTCTTCATCATCGCGCGCGATCTGCTCGGCGCCTACACCGAGCTTTGGCTGCTGTGGTACGGACTGTTGTTCATGGCGGTCGTGCTGTTCAAGCCGGAAGGCCTTGCCGGAATGCTGCAACAACTGCGCGATAGGGTTCGCCGTCGCACGACCGATGCCGCTGCTTGAAGTACGCCGCCTGCACAAGCGCTTTGGTCAGCAGATCGTGCTTGACGACGTGTCGTTCACGGTCGAAGCCGGCGAACTCGCTGGAATCATCGGGCCTAACGGTGCCGGCAAGACGACGTTCTTCAACGTCCTGACTGGTCGCTACCGGCCCGAGCGCGGAGAAGTATTTTTCGACGGCCGCAACATTACCGGTGCTTCGCCAGCGAAGATCGCGCGCGCCGGCATCTCGCGCTCGTTCCAGTTGATGAATCTGTTCGACAGCTACAACGCGCTGGACAACGTGATCGTTGCGATGCGGCCTTTGGTAAACAAGGCATTTCGGATGACCGGGCAAGTGCGTCGTGACTCTGCTTTGCAGGTGCGCGCCGCTCAACTGCTCGCCGATGTCGGTCTCGCGGGAAAGGAAACCACGCCCGCCAAAGCGCTCGCTTATGGCGATCGTCGCTGTCTGGAGATTGCAGTGGCACTCGCGCCCGAGCCACGACTGCTGTTTCTCGACGAGCCAACTGCCGGCATGGGCGCGCAGGGCGCACGCCGGCTAACGACGTTGATCGAGCAGCTGCGCCAGCGCACGACGATCGTTGTGATCGAGCACGACATGCCGTTTTTGTTTCGCATCGCCGATCACATCTCGGTGATCCAATGGGGCCAGGTGATCGCGCAGGGCACGCCGGCCGAATTGCGCGCCGATCGATGGGTTGCGCGTAGCAATCTTGGAGCGGTAGCGTGATGTTGCAGATAGAGAACATCTGCACGTTCTACGGCGAAACACAGGCGTTGTTTGATGTGTCGCTGCAGGTGGGCCCCGGCGAGGTCGTCGCGCTGCTTGGCGTGACCGGCGCCGGCAAGACAACGACGCTGCGCTCGATTCTGGGCCTGACTCCGGCGCGCCAGGGTACGATCCGCTTCGACGGCAGCGACGTGACACATCAAAGCACGCACAGCATTGCGCGCTCGGGCGTTGCCTGGGTGCCCGAGGAGCGGCGCGTCGTGCCGAGTCTCACAGTAAGACGCAATTTGTCGATCGCCGAGAAGCGGACCAGGTTTCGCCGCTGGACGATCGGCGAGTGCTGTGAAATCTTCACGGCGCTCGAATACCTGCTCGAGCGCGATAGCGAAAACCTTTCGGGCGGAGAGATGCAAATGGTCGCGATTTCGCGCGCACTGCTTGGCAGCCCAGGGCTGGTGTTGATGGATGAGCCGAGCCAGGGCCTGGCGCCGAAGGTCGTGCAGGACGTGATGCGCACCGTGCAGCGTTTGAAGAAGGAAGGCGTCAGCGTGTTGCTGGTCGAGCAGCACGTGGGGGCCGCGCTCGATGTTGCCGATCGCGTGGTCGTGCTCGATCACGGCTCGGTCGTGCATCAAGGCGCTGCTGCCGATTTGCGTAACGACGCGGCGGCGCGCACTCGCTTGCTCGGTGCTTGACCGATGGCGGATCTGCTGCGCGTCGCCTCGCTGCGCAAGGAATATCGCAAACACCGCTGGGCGAGCGTGCCTAGCTTTGTGCTGCATGCCGATCTCGCTTTTGCCGAACCGGGGATCGTCGGCGTGCTCGGTCCGAACGGATCGGGTAAGACGACGCTGTTCGAACTAGTTACCGGCTCGAATGCGCCCACCGCAGGCTCGGTGCAAGTCGACGGGCAGGATATTCACCGCGTTCGGCGCAACGAGCGCGGCCAGCTTGCGCGGCACTATCACCAGTCGTATCAAATCCGGCGCTTCCGATCGTGGCGGCCCGAGGTAATGCTGGCGCACGCCGCGCGCGAAGAGGCTTTGGTTCACCTGTTCGACGAGCCACAGCTGAACACGCAGGACGGCTACATCGGCTTCATGCTACGGTTCTTCGAGAACCTGAGGCGCCGCGACCGGTTGCTGTT
>DATLOA010000399.1:0-3285 GCA_035536515.1 Burkholderiaceae bacterium
TCGACGACCAGATCAACCTTGCCGCGCGGCTTGACGCCGAGATCGTCGATCACGTGCTGCGCGGTGGTCGGGCTGACGTGCCCAAACCTGTTCGCGCTCGGCGCCGCCAGCGCACCGCCAAACGCGTGCAGCACCGCGCGCGTCCATGGGTGTGCCGGCGCGCGCAGGCCGACGGTGTCTTGCCCGCCGGTCACGATGTCACGCGCGCGCGCGCTGCGCTTCAATACTAGTGTCAGCGGGCCCGGCCAGAACGCGCGCGCCAGCACGTGCGCAGCATCCGGAACTTCAACCGCCCAATCGTCGAACGCATCGGCATCGCTGACGTGCACGATCACAGGATGATCCGCGGGCCGGCCTTTCGCGGCGAACAACTTTCGCACGGCATCTTCGTTTTCGGCGTCGGCGGCAAGTCCGTAGACGGTTTCGGTGGGAAGCGCGACGATGCCGCCGCGGCGCAAGACTTCAGCCGCATGCTTGATGGCCGCCGCGTCGATCGCAGGCGCGTTCATCGCCGCCAGGTCATGCGGGTGGCGCAATGCCGAGCGCATCGGCGACGCGGTTCGCGCGCAGAATCGCGCCCGGTAGCGTCGGTGCAACGCACGTCACGTGCCCCATTTTGCGACCGACGCGCGCCTCGCGCTTGCCGTATAGATGCAGCTTCGCGCCCGAGACCGCCAGCACCGACATCCAGTCGGGTTCGCGCTTCTCCTGCAGCGCCGCGCCAGCTACGAACCATTGATCGCCAAGAATGTTAAGCATGACCGACGGCATGGCTTGTGTTGTATCGCCGAGCGGCAAATTCGCCATCACGCGTGCCTGTTGCTCGTACTGGCTCGTGACACACGCGTCGATCGTGTAGTGCCCGGAATTGTGCGGGCGGGGTGCAATCTCATTAACCAGCAACGTGCCGTCGCGCAGCACGAAAAACTCGACACACAGAACGCCGACGTAATTCATGCGCGCAGCGATCGTCAGCGCCGCGGCGCGCGCCCGTTGGGCAATGTCGTCATCTACGCGCGCCGGCGCAATCGATGCCGCGAGTATTCCGCCGCGGTGTTCGTTCTCGGCGAGCGGGAACGTCACTGCCCTGCCGTCCGTCGCGCGGCACGCAACGACCGACACCTCCAAATGCAGCCGCAACTTTTTTTCGAGCACGCACGGCACGCGTCCGGTCGCATCCCATGCCGCGCGTGCTGCATCGAGCGCGTCCACGGGTACCTGGCCCTTGCCGTCGTAGCCCATCCGTGCGGACTTCAAGATCGCGGGAAAGAGTTGTGTATCGACAGCCTGTAGATCCTCTTCGCGCTCAATCACGACGTGTGGTGCAACGTCGATCCCGCTGGCAGCAATGAAACGCTTTTCCGCAATTCGATCCTGCGCAATCGCTACACTCGCTGCATCAGGGCTGACTTGGCAATGCGCCGCGAGGAACTCGAGCGCGGCGGCCGGTACATTTTCGAACTCCGTCGTCGCCGCGCGGCAGCGGCGCCCGAGCTCGCTGAGTGCCGCTTCGTCGAGATAATCCGCCGCGATGTGATCATCGGCCACCGCACCCGCAGGGCTATCGTGGCCGGGATCGAGCACGCACACTTTGTAACCAAGCGACTGCGCGGCCATGCAGAACATCCGGCCCAGCTGCCCGCCGCCGAGCAACCCGAGCCAAGAGCCCGGAGGAATCGGGTCCATCGGCAGCCGCCTTACAGCGGCAAGGTCATGTTGCGGGCTTTTTCGTTTTGCGTGGCGCGATACTGAGCGAGCGCCGTTGCAAGCTCGCCGTCCTGCGTCGAAAGCATTTCGAGCGCGAACAGCGCCGCGTTCGCAGCGCCCGCTTCGCCGATCGCGAACGTTGCAACCGGCACACCTCTGGGCATCTGCACGATCGACAGCAGCGAATCTTCGCCACGCAGATACTTCGATGGAATCGGCACTCCAAGCACCGGAATCAGCGTTTTGGACGCGAGCATGCCGGGCAAGTGGGCAGCGCCGCCGGCGCCAGCGATGATCGCTTTCAGCCCGCGCGCGCGCGCTTCTTCGGCGTACGCGAACATCTCATCGGGGGTGCGATGCGCGGAGACAACACGCGTCTCGAATCGAACGCCGAATTCTTTCAGCACTTCGCAGGCGTGCTGCATCACGTCCCAGTCGGACGTCGAACCCATCAGCACTCCGATCAATGGCGTCGAATGCCCGTCGCGTTTCATGTTTACCGTCTTCGTCGCAACACACAATTGTACGGATCACCGCTCATTGACCGCTCACCGATTCCCCGGTCAGCCGCGACAGCGCTTCCCGATACTTCTCCGCCGTCTTTTCGATCACATCGGCAGGCAGCGCCGGGGGCGGTGGCGTTTTGTTCCAATCCTGACTCTCCAACCAATCGCGCACGAACTGCTTGTCGAACGACGGCGGCGACGATCCTTCAGCGTAGTGCTCTACGGGCCAGAAGCGTGACGAGTCGGCCGTCAGCACTTCGTCCATCAGCCGAAGCTCGCCGCCGGCATCGATGCCGAACTCGAACTTGGTGTCGGCGATGATGATGCCACGCGTTGCGGCGTAATCGGATGCGGCAACGTAAAGCGCAAGGCTGATCGAGCGAATCCGCGATGCAAGTTCCGCACCGACGATTTCCTGCATGCGTTGGAACGAAATATTTTCGTCGTGCGTACCGAGTTCAGCCTTGTTCGCTGGCGTAAAAATCGGCTCCGGCAACTTGCTTGCCATCCGCAAACCGCGCGGCAACGCGATTCCGCACACGGCGCCGGTTCGCTGATAGTCCTTCCATCCGGAGCCGATTAGGTAACCGCGCACGACGGCCTCCACCGGCAGCGGCTTCAGCTTCATTGCAATGACGGCGCGGCCGTGCACCTGATCCGACTCCGCGCGTGCGACCACAGATTCGGGCGCGATGCCCGTCAAGTGATTCGCACTGACGTGCTTTAGCCGCGCGAACCAGAAGTTGGACATCGAGTTCAGCACCTTGCCCTTGTCCGGGATCGGCTGGCTCATCACGACGTCGAACGCCGACAGTCGATCGGTCGTGACGATCAGCAACTTGTCGTCGCCCACAGCGTAGCTGTCTCGCACCTTGCCGCGATAGACGAGCGGCAGCGAGCCGATGCTGGTCTGCAGGAGGCCGCTCACCGCCGCTGCTCACGTGCGGGAAAAATACCAGCCGACAATTGCGATCCAGGTGCCGCCTGCCAGTAGCAGCGCCAGCATGACCGCGGCGCTGCCGACATCTTTGGCGCGCTTGCCGAGCGGATTGATCTCGAGGCTATCGCGGTC
>DATLOA010000400.1:0-7524 GCA_035536515.1 Burkholderiaceae bacterium
CATCGGGTTAAAGCGCTTCTTTGCCGGTCTCGCCGGTTCGGATTCGAACGACATGCTCAAGATCGAATACGAATACCTTGCCGTCGCCGATCTTGCCGGTGCGCGCCGACGCCTCGATCGCTTCGATCGCGCGCTCGACGATGTCCTCCGACACCGCGGCTTCAATTTTTACCTTCGGCAAGAAATCTACAACGTACTCAGCACCGCGGTACAGCTCGGTGTGACCCTTCTGACGCCCGAAGCCCTTGACTTCTGTAACCGTGATGCCCTGCACGCCGACGGCGGACAACGCTTCGCGCACCTCGTCAAGCTTGAACGGCTTGATAACGGCGGTGATTAGCTTCATCGAGATCACCTAAAACGTTTTAGACAATGAAATCACGCCGCGCGTCTTGCCGCCGCCTTCGGATACATCGCCGACGGTAAACAGATTCTTCTTGCTCGTGCCGACCACTGCCGCGCCGGCGATCCAGCCGGAGCCGCTAATGTCGTAAGTGACGCCGAGCTTGTAGTCATAGTACTTGTCATCTTGGACACCGAACACGTTCGGCCCGAACTGCTTCAGGTTGTTGATCTTCTGCCAGCCGGCGTGCGCGACGACAGCCCACCCGCCATCGAACGGAAACGTCACCGTCAAGTCGAGATACTGCGAGCCCTTTGTATCGATGTTGCCTGGAAGGCCCAAGTCGTTCGAGTTAAGCCCGAAAAAATCGGTGAACGAATAGAAATACTTCAACGACGCCGGGCCGTACGAGCCGCCGATGTAAGCCTCAAAGTTCTTGGCGTCGACACCAGGCGAGAACTTGTTGGTGCCGGGGTAGTAGTAATAGATCACGCCAACATCGATGCCAAAATCGCCAAACGTGGTCTTGTAACCACCGTAAAAATCCATCTCGAGCGAAGCGCCGTTGTAAAGCAGCTGTTCGACGTTCGAATTCCAGTTTCCCAGATAGAAGCCGGACTTGTGCGCGAAATCGAAACCGCCCTGAAACGCCGGCCGGTAGTCGGTTTGCGTGAAGCCGCGGAAACGGTAGTCACTGAAAAGCCCCGCATTGCCGCTGAAAGTGAATTCGGGTACAGGCTTCGCGGTTTGTGCCGAGACGCACGGCGCGGCACTGCCAATTGCAATAGCGCAAGCAACCAGCGCTGTTCTCATGTTCTAAATCCCCTCGAGTGTGAAGTGAAAAACAGATTCGATGGGCTCTACGCAACATGCATGCCACTTGTTGCAGTGCCAAAATGTTCGATTGCGGTGCAAATGTCGGAGATAACAGAACTGCGTGCACGCTGGCGGTGCGCCCGCGCACGACTGCGGAGCAACGCCCTCGAACGATCGCGATAGGCTAAATTCGCGTCATGGATAAGGTCTCGTTTCTCGATGAACTGCAGGACCGGCTGGCGGCGCTGATGCGCAACACGCCGGCGGCCGACATGCAAAAGAACGTGAAGGCGCTGCTAACGCAGCAGTTCGCGCGCCTCGAGCTTGTCACGCGCGAGGAGTTCGATACTCAAACCAAAGTGCTTGCGAAGACTCGCGCCAAGCTCGAAGCGCTGGAGCGCCGGTTGACGGAGATTGAGAACAAAACCGCCGCGCGTTAGATGAGGACGCGCTACAGGTTGTGAGCGCGTGCAAAGACTTTTAAGCGGGAGACGCCTCGGCGGAGCGCTTGCGAGCGATCGCAATGATCTTCGCCGCGGTGGGTAATTGCAGCTCGGACAACTCGGCTTCCATCGCCGGGCGGTCGATCAAACGCACATGTCGGCGCTTCGCAACTTCCTTCGCTCCGCTTTCATATCCCGCCTCGGCTATCACGGCCACGCGCATCATGCCGATTTCGCGCGCCTGCTCGATCAGCGCAGTGATGCGATCAACCGACACATGATCGTTTTGAACGACGAACGCATACGCGCGCGCAGCGTCTTCGCGATGACGCAATACGAGTTCGATCGGCCACACTGCCGGCGAGGCGGGAGAACCACGATAGCCACGCGCTTCATACCAGGCGAGAACGAGTTCGCGCAGTGGCACGTTCGGCGAAATCATATCGGGCTTGCGCTTTGCCACAGCGTCGTTTGACGCCGGCGCGGGCTTGGCCGCGGATCGCGGCCGCGTGTGCTGCTCCGGCTCATGCACCATGATCTGCGAAATCAAATCCTCAATCGGATCCATGCCATCTGCCGCGTGTTCGACAGACTCTGCACGATGTGCTCCGTTGTATGCGCCGTTCGACTTCGACCTGCTGCGTGATTTGGAATCCGACGTGCTGCCGTACTCAAGTGGCGGCAGTTCGCGAGTTTTTTCCTTGGCTGCACTTCGCGCCGCCGCATGACGCGCCGCTGCCGCTGCTTTTTCGGCGGGGTCATCTTCCAGCAAGCGTCCCATGACTTTCGGCTTTACTGGCGCGTCGGATTCAGGCGGCCGCTCCTCGTCGAGCTGCCCGCCGGCCAGCATCAGTGACATCGCACTCTGCTCGCGCCGGGCCGATTGTTCGCGGAGCGCGCGCGCGCGGCGCTGCGCCCAGATATACAGCCCTGTGATCGTGCCGAAAATCGCGACGCAGAGAAGAAAAGTAGCCACCAGTTACGCTTGCCGATTTTACGAGTAGGAAAGTGATGGAGCCGTGACTGTATCGTGCCATGGCGACGCGGACCACCCCTTGCGAATATCAGGCTAAACGGATCATTTTTCCCTCGTCCAATTAGGGTCGCCACGCACCCAAAAGGGGGATGTGGCGGGCTTTAAGGGGTCTTTTGATCGCGTGAACGGTTTAGGCCGACAGGGTGCGTGGCAACGGCACTCGGTCACGCGCCGATAGAATCGCAGGCCATGTCGGTACTAAGGGTTGCTCGATGACAACGCGATGACGCTCGCCGTCGTTCGCAGCCGCGGCTTGTCCGGCATGTCGGCACCCGAAGTTACTGTCGAAGTGCATCTTGCCAACGGGCTGCCCGCTTTTACGCTGGTCGGGTTGCCCGATACAGAGGTGCGCGAAGCGCGGGAGCGCGTGCGCGCCGCCCTGCAAAACAGCCGCTTCGATTTTCCGATGCGGCGCATTACCGTCAATCTCGCGCCGGCGGATCTGCCAAAAGAATCGGGCCGCTTCGATTTGCCAATTGCACTGGGTATTCTCGCCGCGACGGGGCAGCTGCCAGCGCGTGCACTCGATCGCTACGAATTCGCCGGCGAGCTGTCGTTGTCCGGTGAGTTGAGGCCGGTGCGCGGCACGCTTGCGATGGCGTACGCGGTGACGCTGGCCGGCTCCGGCGACGGCGAAAAGCGCAGTGCTGACAAACCGGCGCTGCGTGGCTTCATTGTCCCGTCTGAGAGCGCCGATGAAGCAGCGCTCGTAGGCCAGGTGCCAATTTTTCCCGCGAAGACGCTGTTACAGGTGGTCGAGCATCTGCGTGCAGTTGCAGGCGAGGCGGATGCGCAGCGCATCGAAGCGCACCAGGCGATGGTTCGGCTAACACCACCGACATATCCCGATATGTTCGACGTTAAGGGCCAGTTGGCCGCGCGGCGTGCGCTTGAGATCGCCGCGGCCGGCGGTCACAGCGCGTTGCTGGTGGGCCCTCCCGGCACCGGCAAAACCATGTTGGCGCAGCGTTTCGCCGGAATTCTTCCGCCGATGACGACCGATGAAGCACTCGAATCGGCCGCTGTGTTGTCGATCGTGGGGCAGTTCGCCACGCAGCGCTGGGCGACCCGGATCTATCGCTCTCCGCATCACACCTCGAGCGCAGTCGCGCTGGTCGGCGGCGGCAATCCGCCGATGCCCGGCGAGATTTCGCTGGCGCACCATGGCGTGTTGTTTCTCGATGAGCTGCCCGAGTTCGAGCGGCGCGTGCTCGAATCGCTACGACAGCCGCTCGAATCGGGCCGCATCACCGTGTCGCGCGCAGCGCGCCAGGTCGAGTATCCGGCCAAGTTTCAATTGATCGCAGCGATGAACCCGTGTCCGTGCGGCTACTTCGGCCACCGAACGATCGAGTGCCGCTGCACGCCGGATCTGGTCGCGCGCTATCAGGACCGCATCTCGGGTCCGCTGCTCGATCGCATAGACATGCGCGTGGAAGTGTCTTCATTCACCGAGGAGGAGCTAACCACGATGGGCGACGGCGAGCCGACACGCTTCGTCGCTGAGCGCGTGCGCAAGGCGTATCACCAGGCACTCGCGCGACAAGGCAAGCTGAACGATCATTTGCAGCCTGCGGAGATTGATCAGGTATGCACCGTGTCCGGCGCCGTCAAAGCACTGCTGCACGCGGCCGCAGTGCGACTCGGCTGGTCGATGCGCGCGTATCACCGCGTGCTGAAGGTGTCGCGCACCGTCGCCGATCTGGCCGGCGCGACCGAGCTTGCAACGTCGCACGTTGCCGAGGCGATTCAGTATCGGCGGTCGTTGCGCGAAGTATGAATCGTCAGGGTCGCCCAAGATAAAGGTAGACCGCGATGTTGTCGCGGTTTGTATAGCCAATGCCAAAGTACAGCGGCCCCAGCACCGAATCGATGCCGACGAACAGCGCGCCGGCGCCCACCGTCAAGTCGCCGTTGACGGGCTTGCCGCGCCAGATCGGAATCAGCGGCTGCAGGCGCGCCGCCTCCAACGAGATGCCGACGTTGACGCCCTCGAACCGCGGCACCTTGGCGACCTTGCTTCGGTAAATAAGGCGCCCGAAAAGAAATCGGTCGCTGCGCAACTGGCCGCGCGACAAACCGGACAGGTTCAGAAAGCCGCCGAGCCCAAATTGCTCGTACACGGGCACTTCGTCGGGACCGAACTTCCCGCCGGCGGCGAAGGTCGCTTCGATCGTGTGCCGACCCCAAGTCAATGGCGCGCTTACCAGCGCGTTCCAGCGTGCGTAGCGCTCGTCGGCGCCGAGCAAATCGCTTGCAATGTGCACGTCGGCGCGCGCGTAGTAACCGTGCTTCGCGAAGTCGATGCTGTCGAGGCGGTCGAGCTTGGCTGATAGCGTAAACGCGCCAATGTCAAAGCGGCCCGCGGTTGGCAACGCGACCGGACCAAAATCGCTGCCGGGTATGAAGAAGACGCCGCCGCTGCGCAGCTCGAGCTCGCGCTTGCCTACCAGCGCTCCGATACGAGCTTCACCGTACTGCGCGAAGTTAACGCCGAAGTTGATTCCGGCCACCGTTGTCTGATCCCGATACTCGGCCAGGCGCAGCTCATCGGCATATAGATCGAATCGGTCGATCGAAAAACTCACGCGCGGTGCAACGAAAAAATATTGCCGCGCCGACAGAGGCTGATACATCTCGCTTGATATCAAAACATCCCGCCCGAGGACGACCTCGTTGCGCCACTCGCCACCCAGTGAGTTCAGCCACTTCATACGATGCGATGCCAGCAGGTTGAAATCGGCTTGGTCGCCGAGCGATGCTTCGAGCTGCAGGCCGAAGCGCACGTAGTTGCGCTCGGGCCGCTCTTTGACGAGCACCACTAGCGTGCGCTTGCCATCGATCTCCTGCACCGTGTAGTTCACGGTTTCAAAATCGCCGCGGCCAAAGATGCGCCGCAGGTCGAGATCGATCGTGTCGCGCTCGAGCGGCTGGCCGATGCGCGTTTGCATCGCCTGCAGCACCGTGGCCTCGCTGACACCGCGCGTACCCTCGACCTTGATCGCTTCGATCGGCAATGCGGCTAGCGCCGCTGGCGCGACCTGGCGCGCGCGCAGCGTCGCGTACTGCACCGGCGGCAGCGACAACGCGCGCAAGCGGTCGGACAGCGCCCGCGCCGCCACCTCACCGATTGGCACTGTCTTCGAAAGATTGTCGAAGTCGGCGGCGGAATACTCGCCGAGCTCGGGCGTTATCAAAACGTCCTGCGGCTTCAGCTCGGCCAGTGAGCGGCCCACGTTCTGCTCGGTCAGGATGTTGATCATCTGCAAAGACACGCTGAGGACCGAGGTGATCTGCTCCGGTTTCAGCAGCGGCGTGCCGAGGTTGACCGCAATGATGACGTCGGCTCCCATCGCACGTGCGATGTCGACCGGCAGATTGCGCACCAATCCGCCGTCGACCAACTGCCGTCTTTTCCCGTCTATTAATCCCGCCTCTACCGGTGCCACCGCCCCCGGTACCGACATCGAGGCGCGTATTGCCTGCACAACGCTGCCCTCTTTCAGCACGACCATTTCCCCGGTGCCGATGTCCGTGGCGATCGCGCGGAACGGAATCGGCAGCTCGTCGAAGCTCCGCACACTGGTGATTTGTACGAGCTTCCGCAGCTCGCCTTCAAGAGCAACGCCCGTCACCACGCCTTTAGGCAGCAGCACGCCGTCGGCAGTTACGGGCAATTCGGGAACGAAATACGGCCGGAGGTCGTCGTCTTTGCGCCGCATCGACTGATCCTGCCGCGGCGGCTGGTCGGTAAACAGGCGGTCGGTCGTGATCGACCTGATCGCATTTTCCATCTCCGCCACTGTCATGCCGGTTGCATACGCGGCGCCGACGATTGCGCCCATGCTGGTGCCCGCGATCACATCGACCGGTACGCGCAGTTCCTCGAGAACCTTAAGCACGCCGATGTGAGCCGCTCCACGCGCGCCTCCGCCGGAGAGAACGAGGCCGATCTTCGGGCGGGCGAGCGATGCAAGCGTGGCGTCCGGCGCCGGTGCGACTTGCGCGAATGCAGCGTTCACAGTCACGCAGGACAAAACCGCTACCGACAGGCATCGCCGCAATCGAAATTGCAGCATGGTGCACCTCGCGTTCGACTGCCGAGCGTCACGCCCGGCGAGGCGCAGTTTACGGAGCGCAACGAATCAGGCGCGACCGGTTACTTGTGCACCGGCATTGCAAACTCGGGCCCTTTGCTTGCCGCCGCGTCGGGCCACCGCTGCATCACCGATTTGTAGCGCGTGTAGAAGCGAATTGCCTCTTCGCCGTACGCGTGGTGGTCGCCGAACATCGAACGCTTCCACCCGCCGAACGAGTGAAACGCCATTGGCACCGGAATCGGCACGTTGATTCCGACCATGCCGGCCTGCACGGTGCGTGCGAAGTCGCGCGCAGTGCCGCCGTCGGCGGTGTAAATGGCCACACCGTTGCCGTACTCGTGCGAGTTGACGATCTCGAGCGCCGCTGCGAGGTCCGGCACGCGCACGACGCCGAGCACGGGTCCGAAAATCTCTTCGCGGTAAATGCGCATCGACGGTTCGACTTTGTCGAACAACGTCGCGCCGAGGAAAAATCCGGCTCGCGTTGCGGCTTCGTGAGTGCGCCCGTCGCACACGATCTGCGCGCCTTCGCGGACACCGTGTTCGATGTAGCCAAGCACTTTCTCGCGATGTGCGCCTGTCACGAGCGGACCGATGTCGGCCGTTGCGTCCATGCCGCCGGTGATTCGCAGCGTACCGATGCGCGATCTCAGCTTGTCGATCAGCAGGTCGGCGACGTTGCCGACGGCGACGCATACCGAGATCGCCATGCAGCGCTCGCCGGCCGACCCGTACGCGGCACCAATCAGTGCGTCGGCTGCATGATCGAGATCGGCGTCCGGCATG
>DATLOA010000401.1:0-2967 GCA_035536515.1 Burkholderiaceae bacterium
TGATTGACCTTGATGTAGGCGAGACCCTTGGCGCCGTAAATCTTGACAAAGTCGGTGTAGCCGTCGATCTCGGATCGCGGCAGCTCGCCACCGCCCGGAATGCGCAGCGCGAAGACCTTGCCGTCCTTCATCTCGGTCGCCGCCTTGAAGACTTTGAATTCGACGTCGCGCATCACGTCGGTCAGCTCGGTCAACTGCATGCCGATGCGCAGATCGGGCTTGTCGGAGCCATACCGCCGCATTGCATCGGCGTACGTCATCACCGGAAACGGCTGCGGCAGCTTGACCTCGAGCACTTCTTCGAAAACTACGCGGGTCATTTGCTCCATCATCGAGCGAATCTCAACCTCGTCAAGAAACGAAGTCTCGATGTCGATCTGCGTGAACTCGGGCTGCCGGTCAGCGCGCAGATCTTCATCGCGAAAACACTTCACAATCTGGTAGTAGCGGTCAAACCCCGCGACCATCAGCAGCTGCTTGAAAAGCTGCGGCGACTGCGGCAGCGCGAAAAAAGACCCCGGGTGCACGCGAGACGGCACGAGGTAATCCCGCGCGCCTTCGGGTGTGCTGCGGGTCAGCATCGGCGTTTCGATGTCGATAAAGCCCGCAGCATCCAGATATTTGCGCACCGCCATCGTGACCCGATATCGCAACATCATGTTTTTCTGCATCGCTGGCCGGCGCAGGTCGAGCACGCGATGCGTCAGCCGCGTGGTCTCTGACAAGTTGTCGTCGTCGATCTGAAACGGGATCGGTACCGAGGGGTTGAGGACCGCCAGCTGCTGGCACAGAACTTCGATCTCTCCCGAAGTGAGCGCGGCGTTGATGGTTCCTTCCGGGCGCCGGCGCACGGTGCCAACGACCTGTAAACAGTATTCACTGCGCACTTTTTCCGCCGCCGCGAAAACCTCCGCGTTATCTGGATCGCACACGATTTGCACGAGCCCTTCGCGATCTCTTAGGTCGATAAATATGACGCCGCCGTGGTCGCGCCGCCGATGCACCCAGCCAAATAGAGTCACCGTTTGGCCGATGAACTTGGCATCAACCAGGCCCGAGTATTCGGTTCGTGTCATAGGTCAGGGGCGCTGGCCCGCTTCGCAGTCCGGCAACTAGGTTAACTGGTTGCTGACCGCAGAGCGCGGGACCCTGGCGCTCACCCGTGGCGGGACCACGCCAAGGGAGATGTGAAACTTCAGCGCGTCGTCGACGCTGATGTCCACTTCGCGCACATCGCCCGGTCGCACGACCAATACGTAGCCGGAAGTTGGGTTCGGCGCAGTGGGAACGTAGACAGTGATTGCATCCACCGCGGTGGCAGCCGCGATCGTCGCACCCGGCGAGCCGACGACGAAGCCGAGCGTCCACTGGCCGCGCTGCGGAAATTCGATCATCACCACTTTCCGGAACGATTGTCCGCGCGTCGCCAGCAGCGTGTCTGAAATCTGTTTCACACTCGAATAGATCGAGCGCACGATCGGAATCCGATTCAGAAGGCCGTGCCACCACCGCAACAGGCGCTCGCCGATGATGTTGGCGGCAAGTACGCCCGTCACCAGCACGATCAACAACGACAGCAGCAATCCGATGCCGGGAACATGAAATTGCAATAGCGTATCGGGCCGCCAGCTCGTTGGCAGCAGCAACAGCGTCTGATCCATCGTGCTGACGATCAGGTCGAGCACCCAGAAGGTGATCGCCAACGGAATCCAGACCAACAATCCCGCGATCAAATATCTCTTGAACATAAGGGCGCGTTAGCCGGTTCCGCTCGACTTACCGCCGGCCGGGGGCGGGGGCGGAGGCGACGCAGCCGGTGCGGGTGCAGGCTTCGCGCCGCCGTCGCTCTTTGATTCTGTTTTCGTTTCAGTTGCGCCTTTGGAGTCAGTGGCCTCGGTCTTCGTATCCGATTTGGCTTCAGTTTTCGAATCGGCCGCCTCAGTTTTCGAGGGCTCCTCGGGTTTGCCTTTTTCTTTTTTCTTTCCCTGATCGCGAAAGTCAGTGACGTACCAACCCCCGCCCTTCAATTGAAATCCGGCCGCGGTGACCTGCTTGACAAGCGCGGGCTTGGTGCAGTGGGGGCACTCGGTCAACGGAGGGTCGGACACTTTGCGGATTACGTCCAATTCGTGGCCGCACTCCGCGCATTTGTATGCGTAAATCGGCATTGCCTTCTCAGCGAGACAAAAAACGTGCAATTGTAGGGCTTGGACATTTGCCGCGCGCTGATTCAGACTGGCTGCCGGAGGAGATGCCATGCCAAGCAAGAAGTTGACGGCGACCGCCGCGCCGGGCGACCCGTTAGGAACAGTGCAACCGTCCACGTCGGGCAAAGTCAAGGTCGCCGTGACCGATATCGACGGCGTTCTGCGCGGCAAGTATTTGCATAAGGACAAATTCGCGTCGGCGGCGGACGGCGGCTTCGGATTCTGCAACGTCGTGTTCGGCTGGGACATGACCGACAGCGTGTACGACAACACCCACATTATTGGCTGGCAACACGGTTTTCCCGATGTCCTCGTGCAACTCGACGCCGCCACCGGCCGCAATGTGCCTTGGGACGATCACGTGCCGTTTTTCCTTGGTGACTTCATCAACGCTGACGGTTCGCCGTTTCCGATTTGCCCGCGGCAACTGCTGAAGAAGGTGATCAAGCGGGCTGAGCAGCTTGGCGTGCAACCGATGTGTGGGCTGGAGTTTGAGTGGTTCAACTTTGCCGAGACTCCGCAGAGCTGGGCGGCGAAGAAGGGCGTTGATCCGACACCACTAACGCCCGGCATGTTCGGCTATTCGCTGCTGCGATCGAACGCGAACCGCGAATATTTCAATGCGCTGATGGACAAGCTTTTGGAGTTCCGCGTGCCGATCGAAGGGTTGCATACCGAAACCGGACCCGGCGTGTACGAAGCTGCGATTCAATTTTCCGACGCGCTCGAATGCGCCGATCGCGGCGTACTGTTCAAGAGC
>DATLOA010000402.1:0-3026 GCA_035536515.1 Burkholderiaceae bacterium
ACAGCGTTTTGAAATCCGGTGACCGCGTGCTGCTGCCGTCGGACGGTTACTACACGGTGCGCCTGTTCGCGGAGAAGTATCTGCTGCCGATGGGGGTTGTCGTTGACTCGTGTGCGACGGCAGAGGTCGAAGCACGATCGCTCGATGGGTACAAGCTGGTGTGGATTGAAACACCATCCAATCCAGGTCTTGATCTCGCAGACATCGCTGCCGTCGTTCGAAATGCGGACGCGGCCGGTGCAATCGTTGCGGTCGACAACACCACGATGACGCCGCTCGGCCAGCGTCCGCTCGACCTCGGAGCGAATGTAGTTGTCTCAGCCGACACGAAGGCACTCAATGGGCATTCCGATGTGCTGTTCGGCCATGTCAGTTCGCGCGATGCTTCCGTGATCAGCGCCGTGCGCGATTGGCGCAAGATCGCCGGCGCGGTGCCGGGTCCGCATGAAGCATGGCTTGTGCATCGTGGACTTGAAACGCTTGAGGTTCGCTACTCGCGGATGTGCTTCAACGCCCGTGTGCTGGGCGAGCTTTTCGAACGGCATCCGAAGGTCATCGCGGTTCGCTATCCGGGCCTCGCGTCGCATCCGGCGCATCGACTGGCGACGACACAGATGGTCGGCGGTGGCAGTTTGATCGCGCTTACGTTTGCCGACAGAGCGGCCGCCGAGCGCTTTATTCAAGGTTGCGCATCAATGCGGGAATCGACCAGCTTCGGCGGAGTTCACACCTGCGCCGAACGGCGTGCGCGCTGGGGCGATACGGTCCCCGACGGTTTCGTTCGCGTCTCGGTGGGATGCGAGCCGAGTGAAGTACTGGTCAATGAGGTCGAGCGCGCGTTGAATGCAGCCTGAGCTCAGGCAAAACGAATAACGTTTACGGCTGCATCTTCTTGCCTGTCGTGGGGCTCGTCGAACGCGGTGTCGCCATCGGAGTCGGGACTTCCGCTCGCGCTCAGTCCCGCAAAGTCGAACAGATCCGAATCCATCAGATGCGAAGGCGTGACCCGCGCCAGCGCGTTAAAGGTGTTTTCCACTCGCCCCGGATAACGCTTTTGCCATTCGATCAACATGCGCTTTATTTCCTGACGCTTCAGATTGACCTGCGAGCCGCACAGGTTGCACGGAATGATCGGAAATGCCTTTATCTCAGCGTAGCGGGAGAGATCGTCCTCTTCGACGTACGCAAGTGGACGGATCACGATGTGTTTTCCATCATCGGAGATAAGTTTCGGGGGCATTGCTTTCAGCGTGCCGCCGTAGAACAGATTCAGGAAAAACGTACCAAGGATGTCGTCGCGATGATGGCCCAGCGCGATCTTCGTCGCGCCTAGCTCGCCCGCAACGCGATACAGAACGCCGCGCCTTAGGCGCGAACACAACGAGCACATTGTCTTGCCCTCGACGAGGACTCGCTTGACGATCGAGTAGGTGTCCTGCGTTTCGATATGAAAGGGGACCCCCTTGCGCGACAAGTATTCGGGCAGAACTTCCTCCGGAAATCCGGGCTGCTTCTGATCGAGGTTGACGGCTACGAGGTCGAAGTCAATGGGTGCACGCGCCCGCAGCAACAGCAGCACGTCGAGCAGACCGTAACTGTCCTTGCCGCCGGACAGGCATACCATCACCTTGTCGCCGGCTTCGATCATGTTGAAGTGCGTGATTGCCTGACCCGTCAGCCGCAGTAGGCGCTTTTCGAGCTTGTTGTTCTCGAACGCAACTTTTCGCAACGGCGCGTTCATGCATCTTCCTTGAAACGAATGATCTCGATTCCGACTGCGTCGACGTCACCGTAAACGTCGGATTTCTCACTCGACACGCGCACTGCGCGTACTGCCGGATGCGCAAGCAGCACGCGTGCAATGTCGTCGATCAGGGTTTCCTGCAGGTTAATGTGACCCTGCTCGATGCGGCGGCTGATGGCGACTCGAATGAAATCGTAGTCGACTACTTCGTGAATGCGGTCACAGTGCGGCGTCGAAAGAGCGAGCGGAACGAAAACGTCTACGTTCAGCACGATGCGCTGCGCACCACTTTTCTCGTGCGCGTGAACTCCTATGTTGGCGTTCAAAACGTAGTTGCGCAGAAAAATCCTGCGGCAATCGGCGAGACGGGTGTCGAGCAGCGCGCTCATTGATCGGCCTGCGTTTCGGTCACAAACATCACATCGCGCGAGCTCGGCACCAGGTGCTGGCCGCCATCGACCAGCAAAATGGTGCCGGTGACCGCGCCGGCATTTGCAAGGTAAACGGCGGCTTGCGCAACATCGTCGGGCGTGCTCGACCGGTCTAGCGGAGTCCGGCGATGCGCCTCTGCGAACCCGGTATCGCTCTGCAGATTGGAGGCTAGCGTGATGCCGGGTGCGATGCCAACGACTCTGACCTTGGGCGCCAGCGCTATGGCTAGAAGCCGCGTTGCCTCTTTCAGAGCTGCTTTGGAAAGCGTGTACGAAAAAAAGTCCGGGTTCGGATTCTCCAGCTTCTGATCGAGGAGGTTAATCACAACGCCGCGCGCATCGTGCGCTAGATGTTCGTGCAGCGAGCGGGCCAGCATCACCGGGGCCGCGGTATTCGTTCGCATTGCACGCCACAGATGATCGACGCTAAAGCGCGCAATGTTGTCGTATTCGAACAGCGACGCGTTGTTGACCACACAAGTAATCGGCGCAAGCTCATTTGCGCATTCTGCGAGCAGGCTGATCACGCCCGGCTCGACGGCGAGGTCGCGATTAACTGCAATCGCGCGCCGACCGAGCGCTTCAATCTGTGCCACCGTATGCAGCGCGTCGTCGCGCGATGTCGCGTAGTGAACAGCCACGTCCCAACCGTCGCGCGCGAGCGCGAGCGCAATCTCCCGGCCGATGCGGCGTGCGCCGCCGGTTACGAGCGCGGCCCGGTTTGATTGCTCAGGCATTCGGGATCGGCGGCGGCTAAGACCAGTGGCACGAGGCGACGAGAGTTTAACGGCAGTACGATTGATCGATGACTCTCGCACACTCGATGCCGTTGCCGGACCCAGCGGCGATCG
>DATLOA010000403.1:0-4123 GCA_035536515.1 Burkholderiaceae bacterium
CCGTCGAAGATGCTGCCACCCGCGAGCGACTATTGATAATGGCGCGCAAGCTGTTGCGCTTTACGACGGGCCTGGCAGTGCTCGCGTTGGCACTAGGCGTGTGGCTGATGAGTTTCGGCGTCGGCGTTGGCGCGGGGTGGATGAACGCGAAACTCGCACTCGTCTTGGGAGTGCTGGCCTATCACGCATGGTGCGGGGGTTTGTACGGCAAGTTCATCCGCGGCGAAACCACGCACTCGCACGTGTGGTTTCGCTGGTTTAACGAAGCTCCAGTGCTGATGCTGGTTGCAATTGTCATCCTGGTTGTCGTGAAGCCGTTTTAGAAACTTATGGAAAAGACAGTCGACTACTTCATGACCCCCGTATCTCCCTTCGTCTACATGGGGCACGTGCGCTTTCGGGACATTTGCGCGAAACATCAGGCGAAAATTCACCTGCGCGTGATGGATCTGGGCAAAGTTTTTCCGGTATCAGGTGGGCTCGCGTTAAAGGATCGAGCGCCGCAGCGCCGTGCGTACCGGATGATGGAGCTAAAGCGCTGGCGGGAACACCTCGGCGTCCCGCTGACGCTCGAGCCCAAATACTTTCCTGTTCCCGCCGAGCCCGCTGCGACATTGATCCTGGCCGTGCTCGAGCGCAATGGCATCGCCGCTGCACTCGATGTCGCGGGCGATTTTGGGCGTGCAGTGTGGGTCGAGGAGCGCAACATCAGCGACGCAAGCGTACTTGCGGAAATCGTCAGCGCGCGAAAGCTCGATGCGGTTGCATTGCTCGAGCATGCGCGCTCTGCCGAAGTCGCGGCGCGCTATGTGCAGCACTCGCAGGAGGCGATTATGCGCAATGTATTCGGTGCGCCCGCGTACATCTACAAGGACGAGCTCTTCTGGGGACAAGATCGGTTGGAGTTTCTCGATAGAGCCCTCGGACGGTGACAGCCGCGTTTTTCGCGGTCTGCCCGCGCGGACTCGAAGCCGCGCTTTCCGATGAGCTGGTTGCTTTAGGCGCACAGTCGCTGCGCGCCGAAGCCGGAGGTGTGGCGTTCGGCGGCACGCTTCCGGTGGCCTACGCGGCGAACCTGCACTCTCGCATTGCGAGCCGCATTCTGTGGCAAGTCGGGCGGCGCGGCTATCTGAGCGAGCAGCATCTATACGATGCGACGCAGGAGGTGCGCTGGCAGGATTTAATGTCGCCGCAGCAGACGCTGCGTGTCGACGTTACGGCTTCGCGCTCGCCTTTGCACAGTCTCGAGTTTGCGATGCTGCGGATTAAGGACGGCATCGTCGATCGTTTGCGCGTCCTGACGGGCGAGCGACCGTCGATCGATCGCAACAGCCCGGACGTTCGCGTTTTCGCTTATCTCGATGCGTCGACCGTCACTTTGTACGTCGATCTGTCGGGCGAGCCGCTGTTCAAGCGCGGCTGGCGCGCAGACAAGGGCGAAGCACCATTGAAAGAAAATCTTGCAGCCGGGCTGCTCGCATTGGCCGGATGGATGCCGTCAACCCCGCTGAGCGATCTCTTCTGCGGCAGCGGCACCATCGTGATCGAAGCTGCCTCGATAACGTCCCGGCGCGCACCTGGACTGAATCGGCGCTTTGCGTTCGAGCGACTGAAAGGATTCGATTCGCACACGTGGCGTCGGTTAAAGGATGCGGCGCGTTCCGCCGTGGACGATGCCGCCGCTGCAACATTGGTCGGCTCTGATATATCAACCCGTGTTGTCGATCAGGCGATCGCCAATGCAAAGCTGGCCGGCTTGCAGCCCTGGCTCGACAACGGGCGCCTAAGACTTGAGGCAGTCGATGCGCGCACCGCCAGTGCCACAGCGAGCAGTGGAATGATCGTCACCAATCCGCCCTACGGCGAACAAAGCACACCGCGCTCGGCGTCCGTGCCTGACATGATGCGCAACGTTGGAGATCGGCTGAAGCAGCAGTTTGCCGGGTGGGAAGCGTGGTTTCTGACGTCGGATCGCGCGTTGCCGAAACAGATGCGGCTGCAGGAATCGCGCAAGACGGTGCTATTTAACGGGCCAATCGAGTGCCGATTTTTTCGCTTCCAGCTGGTGGCAGGCGGGTATCGGCCACGCGCGGCCCCAATCAATAGCGAGGCTTAGATTGACCCGCTCATGCGGCCAAAGCGCGCTCGACATCCTTCTCGATATCCTCCGGCTTCGTCGTCGGTGCGTAGCGGTCGATAACCGCTCCGTTCTTACCCACCAGGAACTTCGTGAAGTTCCACTTGATTCCTTCCGAGCCAAGTAGTCCTTTCTTCTCCGATGTCAGGTATTTGTACAGAGGGTGCGCGCTCGGGCCGTTGACGTCCACCTTCGAAAACATCGGAAACGTAACGCCGTAGTTCATTTCGCAGAATTCCGCGATCTCTGTGTCGGGACCGGGCTCCTGCTGGCCGAACTGATTGCTGGGAAAGCCGAGCACCGCAAATCCGCGGCCCGAATATTTTTTATGCAGCGCCTCAAGCCCTTTGTATTGAGGCGTAAAGCCACACTGACTAGCAGTGTTGACCACCAGCAGCACCTTGCCCTTGAAGTCAGCCAGGGTGCGCGTCTTGCCGTCGATCGTTTGCGCGGAAAAGTCGTAGACCGAGCTCATCGCCTCACTCTTGCCGTTCCGATGTGACAAACGAGTGTAATCGTCTGGCAAGGAACGATGCTTGCTCAAAGTGCTTCGGATTCACTTCCAGTGAACACGCTTTCACCCACGCGTTTCGACTCATGAACCTTGACCATCGAACCCTGTCTGCAGGCTCGCCGAGGCTGCCGCCTGAAATGGCACCCGGCGACGAAGCGCCGGCGGGAACTCCCGGAACGGGTGAGAACGTCTGCCGGATGTGCGGCGGCACAGGACGCATCGACGGACATACCTGCACCGACTGCGAAGGCAGCGGCAAAGTGATCGAAGGCGTCGGCGGCGCCTAGTTTCCTAACTCTTGTGGAGGAAAGCGGATGCAAACTATTTCTGAAGTCATGACACCCGACGTCGAAGTCGTACGGCCTGATGAGACGCTGCGTGACGCCGCTCGGGCAATGGCTGACCTGAATGTGGGGTCGCTGCCGGTGTGCAACGGTCGCAAGCTGATCGGCATGATCACCGATCGGGACATTACGATCCGCGCCGTGGCGGAAGGCATGAGCTCGGATACTGCCGTTAGCGAAGTGATGACTGACGACGTCATCTGGTGCACTGATACCGACTCAATCGACGATGTGCTGCAACAAATGTCGGACGCGCAGGTTCGTCGCATTCCCGTCGTTGACAAAGACCGCCAGCTGGTCGGCATCGTCGCGCTTGGCGACATTGCGCTTGAAGAGGAAGAAGACGTCGACGAGACGCTGCGCGATATTTCGATGCCGGGATAGATTTAACTCCTCGTGTACGCGGAACAAAGCCACCGCGTACACGGGGAGCACTAGCACCTACCCCGTTAATCCCATGTGCTCGATACCCTTGTGGATACCGGCGACGCCGCCGTAGAGCTTGCTGTTGAGCTTGATATTCAGTCGCACATCGTTGACCGAATCAGCGTTGCGTAAGGCGTCTTCATAGGAAATCTGTTCGGTCTCATGCAGGTCATACAGGCACTGGTCGAACGTCTGCATGCCCTGCTCACGCGAGCGCTTCATTACTTCCTTGATCTCGTGAATCTCCTGCTTGAAGATCAAGTCCGCGATCAGCGGAGAATTGAGCATGACCTCAACCGCTGGAATGCGCCCCTTGCGATCCTTAAAAGGAATCAGTCGCTGAGCAAGCGACGCTCGCAGGTTCAGTGACAGGTCCATTAGCAGCTGCTGGCGCCGCTCTTCGGGAAAGAAGTTGATGATCCGGTCGAGCGCTTGATTGGTCGAATTTGCGTGCAACGTGCACATCACCAAGTGGCCCGTTTCGGCAAAGGCAATGGCGTGGTCCATTGCCTCACGGTCGCGAATCTCACCGATCAGGATCACGTCCGGGGCCTGGCGTAAGGTGTTCTTCAGTGCGATCGCCCAGCTCTCGCAATCGACGCCGACTTCGCGCTGCGTAATGATGCAGTTCTTGTGCGGGTGCACATACTCGATCGGATCTTCGATCGTGATGATGTGGCCGTTGCTGTTCTCGTTGCGATA
>DATLOA010000404.1:0-3071 GCA_035536515.1 Burkholderiaceae bacterium
GTCGTTGACGGTCGATTTCATGCCGGGCGATTGGCGCCAGGGTGCCAATTCAGGCGAGATCGAAAAGCGCTTGCGCGCCGACGCCGCACACGCGATCAAAGCGGTGTGCGTCGTGCATAACGAAACATCGACAGGTGTAACGACGCAGATTGCACCGATCCGTGCAGCGCTGGATCGCGTCGGCCATCCTGCTTTGCTGCTGGTCGATACGATCTCGTCGCTCGGCTCGATCGATTACCGACACGACGAGTGGGGTGTCGACGTTACCGTCGGCGGCTCGCAAAAGGGGTTGATGCTGCCGCCCGGGCTTTCATTCAATGCGATCAGCGCCAAGGCGCTCGCGGCATCGGAGCAGGCTAAGTTGCCGCGTTCGTATTGGGAGTGGAAGGAAATGATCGCGTCGAACGCTACCGGTTATTTTCCCTACACGCCTGCGACCAACCTGCTGTACGGGCTGCACGAGGCGCTAGAGATGCTGTTCGCCGAAGGGCTGCCGCAGGTATTCGCACGGCACGATCGCTTGGCCGAAGCAACGCGACGCGCTGCGCGCGCGTGGGGGCTTGAGATACTGTGCGTCAATCCTGCCGAGTACAGCTCCGCGTTGACGGCGCTGATCGTGCCCGACGGCCACAGCGCCGATACGTTCCGCAAGATTGTGCTCGAGCGATTCAACATGTCGCTCGGCGCCGGGCTCGGCAAGGTCGCAGGCAAAGTCTTTCGCATCGGGCATCTGGGTTACTTCAACGAGCTGATGCTATGCGGCACGCTGGCGGGCGTCGAAATGGGACTAAAGCTTGCTGGCATTCCGCACCGCGCCGGCGGCGTAGATGCGGCGATGGCGTACTTGGCGGAAGCACCAACAGCAAAGCTGGCACAGGCCGCCTAGACTGGCCTCAGATTACAAGGCAGACACTGCCAAGGAGACATTGATGAATACCCGACGCATTTTCATTCGTACCTGCGCTGCAGCCGCGCTGGTAACCGCTTTCGCAGCGCCGGCCAGCGCGCAGACGGCGTTTCCCAACAAGCCGATCCGTGTGCTGGTTGGTTTCGCGCCGGGCGGCGGCACCGACATTGTCGCGCGCGCGCTCGGCGTCAAGATGTCCGAGATCCTCGGTCAGCCGATCGTCGTCGAAAATCGCGCGGGCGCGTCGGGCACGATCGCAGCAGCCGAGGTCGCACGCTCGGCGCCCGACGGTTACACGTTGCTGATGGGTCACTCGAACTCGAATGCGATCGCGCCGTTCGTTCTCGACAAAGTTCCCTACGATGCCGGCACTGATTTCACGCCGGTCACGTACGTCGGCTACGTGCCGAACGTGCTGGTCGTGCATCCGAGCATCCCAGCGCGCACGGTTCCCGAGCTGATCGCGCTCGCCAAGGGCAAGCCCGGCGAGTACACGTATGCATCCTCAGGCGTCGGTAGCACGCAGCACCTCGCAGGCGCGCTGTTCGCGAAACTTACCGATGTGCAGCTTAATCACATACCGTACAAGGGTAGCGGCCAGGCGGTGGTCGACCTTATCGGCGGGCAAGTGAACATGAATTTCGACACGATGCCCCCGGTGCTTGAGCACATCAAGTCCGGCAAACTGCGCGCGCTCGCAATTTCCACGCCGCAGCGTTTGTCGCAACTGCCCGACGTACCGACGTTCACCGAAGTTGGCATCAAGGGGTTTGAGGTCACTAACTGGTATTCGGTGATGGGGCCGAAAGGCTTGCCGGCCGACGTGGTGTCGAAGATTGATGATGCAGTCAAGAAGTCAATGAGTGATCCTTCGATCCGCGCCAGCCTGGTGGCGCAGGGCGTGCAGTTCGGCGGTGCGGCGACGCCGTCGCAGTTTTCGGATTTCATCAAAGCCGAGCTGACCAAGTATCAGAAGCTCGTCAAGGACTTGAACGTCAAGGCGAATTGATATTCGCGACTTGATTTATGTCGAGCGCGACGGCGCAATTGCGACCGTCGTGCTTAACCGCGCGGACAAGCTTAATGCGCTGACACGCGGCATGTGGGCATCGCTCGGTGACACGGTCGAGCAACTGTCGGCGGATGACTCATTGCGCTGCCTGATCATCCGCGGTGCCGGCGAGAAGTCTTTTTCGCCCGGTAACGACATCGCCGAGTTCGCAAACGAGCGCTCGAACAAAGCGCAGGCGATCGAGTACGGGAAGGCCATGCATCGCACTGCCGACGCGTTGGCCAACTGCCGGCACCCACTGATCGCGCAGATCCACGGCATCTGTGTCGGTGGCGGTCTAGAAATCGCGGCGCTCGCCGATCTGCGCATATGCGGCGAATCGAGCCGCTTCGGCGCGCCAATCAAGAATCTTGGGCTAGTGATGGCGTATGCGGAGATGGCGCCGCTGGTGCGTTTGGTTGGGCCCGCAATCGCGCTCGAAATTCTGCTCGAGGGAAGAATCTTTGATGCCGCGGAAGCGAAGGACAAGGGACTCGTCACGCGCGTGGTGTCAGACAATCGGGTGGATACTGAGACGCGCGAAACCGCACAGCGCATTGCTGACGGCGCTCCGCTGGTCGCGCGCTGGCACAAGAAGTTTGTGCGCCGCCTGGCAGAAGACATGCCGCTGACGGTGGCCGAACTCGACGAATGCTTCGATTGCTTCAACACCGAAGACTTTCGCATCGGTTACGCAGCGTTCCTTGCTAAACAGAAACCTGCGTTCGTAGGCAAGTAAGTGAGCGGACCGCTAAAAGGCATGCGCGTGCTCGAGCTCGCGCAGATCATGGCGGGCCCGACGGCGGGAATGATGCTGGCCGACATGGGGGCCGACGTCATCAAGGTCGAGAAGCTGCCCGGTGGCGATGACACGCGCGGCTACAGCGAGCCGCAGGTCAACGGCGTCTCGGCGCCGTTCATGATTCTGAACCGCAACAAGCGCGGCATCGCGCTGAATCTGAAGCAGACAGCCGGCCGCGAAATCTTGCTGAAAATGGTGCGCGACGCCGACGTGCTCACCGAAAACTATCGCAAGGGTACGCTGGAGAAACTCGGTCTTGGGTACGGCGTGCTCGCTGCCGAGAATCCCGGATTGATTTATTGCGCCGTATC
>DATLOA010000405.1:0-3589 GCA_035536515.1 Burkholderiaceae bacterium
GAGCCGCGCTGCAGCGCGAACTGCAATGCCTCAGCGCGTGCTCTGGCGATCTCGTGCTGCTGCAAGCCGAAGCGCTGCAGCCAGTGCGCCACGATATCCAGGTAGTCGTCCTGACGAAACGGATAGAACGAAAGCCACAGACCGAAGCGCTCGGACAGCGACACCTGCTCTTCAACTGCCTCGGCTGGATGAATCTCGCCGTCGCCGTCATACCGTGTAGCAAGGTTGTCGCGCATCAGCTCTGGCATCAAATGGCGCCGATTCGACGATGCGTAGATCAGCACCTTGTCGGCCGTGCCGGCGATCGAACCGTCGAGTGCGGCCTTCAACTCCTTGTAGCCGGCTTCATTCGCATCGAATGACAGATCGTCGCAAAAGATGATGAAGTGCTCAGCTCGTTCGGCAACGAGGTCGACAATGTCTGCTATGTCGATCAAGTCGCGCTTATCCACCTCGATCAAACGCAAACCGCGCGCGGAAAATTCGTGCAAACACGCGCGGATCAGCGAGGATTTTCCAGTTCCTCGCGCGCCGGTCAGCAATGCGTTATTGGCGGGGAGCCCGCGCACGAAGCGCTCGGTGTTTTGGCGCAACGCGACCTTCTGATCGTCGACATGTTTTAGATCGTCAAACGGAATCAATGCAGGCCGTGCGACCGGCTGCAGCTCGCCCTGCTCGATGCCTAAATAACGCCGTTTGCGCCAGCGAAAAGCGGGCGACGACGAAAAGTCGGTCGGCACATGTGCAGGCAACACCGATTCAAGTCGCTCGAGCACGGCGGCCAGGCGATACAGCGTCGAATCGGGCACGGCGCGGGTCACGATCGGTAATCGGCGTTGATCGAGACGTAGTCGTGCGACAAATCGGTGGTCCATACCGATGCTGCCGCGCGACCGCGGCCCAACTGCAAACGCACGACGATTTCGGATTTTTTCATCACGCGCTGACCGTCTTCTTCGCGATAGGCCGGATGGCGCCCGCCATCGCGCACGACGTACACATCGTCCAGATGCATTTGAACATGGCGGGGGGCAAGACCGTCAACGCCGGCGTATCCGACCGCTGCAAGTATCCGCCCAAGATTCGGATCAGAGGCGAAAAAGGCGGTCTTGACCAATGGTGAATGCGCCACCGCGTAGGCGATCTGACGCGCTTCGCCGTCGGTCGCAGCTTGCTCCACGCGCACTTCGATGAACTTGGTTGCGCCTTCGCCGTCGCGCACGATCGCGTGCGCCAGTTCAAGCGCAACTCCGGTCAGCGCGTCGGACAATGCCGCGAAGCCCGGTTCACTGTCAGAATCGATTCGGGTAGGACCACGGCCGGTTGCGATTACGACGAAGGAGTCATTCGTCGACGTATCGCCGTCAACTGTGATGCTATTAAATGATCGTTGAGCGACGCACTGTGTCAGCTGCCGCAGCAACGCGGGCGCAATGGCCGCATCGGTTGCGATAAAACCGAGCATTGTCGCCATGTTGGGCCGGATCATGCCTGCCCCCTTTGAGATACCGGTCAGCGTGACGGAAGTTCCGGCGACGTCGACCCGGCGTGATACAGCCTTCGGCACCGTATCCGTTGTCATGATTGTCTCCGCGGCTTGCAGCCAATGGTCGGCGGCGAGTCGATCGACGGCCTGCGGGAGTCCTGCGACCAATCGCTCAATCGGCAACGGCTCCATGATCACGCCGGTTGAAAACGGGAGTACTTGTGCTGCCTCACATCCAATCAGTCGCGCCAGCGCCGAACAAGTCGTGCGCGCGGCGTCGAGCCCGATCGCGCCGGTTCCTGCGTTCGCGTTGCCGGTGTTGACCACCAGCGCACGCACACCGTTGCTTGCTTTCAGGTGCTCGCGACACACCAAAACCGGCGCAGCGGCAAAACAATTCTGCGTAAACACACCGGCGACGCTCGCGCCGCCAGCGATGCGAACGACCAGCAGGTCCTTGCGGTTTTCCTTTCTTATTCCCGCTTCGGTCCATCCCAGCTCGACGCCGCGGATCGGCAGTAGGGACGTTGGCTCAGGACTGCGCAGATTGACGGTCACCGGTAATTCCGATCACCGACGGATCACGCAATTTTTCCGTGGCACTGCTTATATTTTTTTCCGGAGCCGCAAGGACACGGGTCGTTGCGGCCGATCTTGTCGCCATAGCGGCGCACTGGCTGCACCTTGACAGGTTCCTGTTCGGGCAATGTCAGTTCCTCAACTGCAACCGGCTCCTCGGATACACCTAAACCAAACTCGGAATGCTGCGCCCGCGCCTGCTCGGCGCGACGCTCACTTTCTTCCTCGATCTGCTGCTCGGCCTGCTGGATTTCTTCCTGCGTCTGAACCCGCACGTTCATCAGCACACGCACGACGTCGGCACGCACTCGATCGAGCAACGAGCCGAAAAGCTCGAATGCTTCGCGCTTGTATTCCTGCTTGGGCTGCTTTTGCGCGTAGCCGCGCAGGTGAATGCCCTGGCGCAACGCATCCAGCGCGGTCAAGTGCTCGCGCCACGCCTGGTCGAGCGATTGCAGCATGATCGACCGCTCGAAGCCCGAGAACGAGTCATGACCCACGATTGCGACCTTCGCCTCGTACGATTCTTCAGCGGCCTTCAGCACCTTTGCCAGCAAATCCTCGTCGGTCAGCGATTCGTTCGCTTCAAGCGCGCCCTTAAGCGACACGTTCAGCTGCCAATCGTTCGCCAGCGCCGCTTCGAGTCCGGCGATGTCCCATTGCTCTTCGACCGACTCTGCAGGCACGTGCGCGCGAAACATGTCGGTGAAGTAGCCGGCGCGCAGGTTGGTGACCATCTCACCGGTGTTATCGGTTTCCATGATTTCGTTTCGGAGCCGGTAGATCTCGCGTCGTTGGTCATTCGCAACGTCGTCGTATTCCAGCAGCTGCTTGCGAATATCGAAGTTGCGCGCCTCGACCTTGCGCTGTGCGCTCTCGATCGAGCGGGTGACCATGCCGGCCTCGATCGCTTCACCCTCGGGAAGCTTCAGGCGATCCATGATCGCCTTCATCCGGTCGCCGGCAAAAATGCGCAGCAGAGAATCTTCCATCGACAGGTAAAAGCGCGACGCGCCGGGATCTCCCTGCCGGCCTGAGCGCCCGCGCAGCTGATTGTCGATGCGGCGCGACTCGTGGCGCTCGGAGCCGATAATCTTCAGCCCTCCAGCGCCGACGACTTTATCGTGCAGCGATTGCCACTCATCGCGCAATTTTTCGATCTTCGGCAGCTTCGCCGTTTCGTCCAGCGTGGCATCGGCTTCGACAAACTGTATCTGCTTCTCGACGTTGCCGCCGAGCACGATGTCGGTGCCGCGGCCCGCCATGTTGGTCGCGATCGTGATGACCTGCGGGCTGCCTGCCTGGGCGATGATTTCGGCCTCCTTCGCATGCTGCTTCGCGTTCAACACCTGATGCGGCAGACCTTCCTTCTACAGCAGGTTCGACAGCAGCTCGGAGTTCTCGATGGATGTTGTGCCGACCAGCACCGGCTGGTCGCGCGCTACGCAGTCTTTAATGTCATCGATGATCGCGGTGTACTTCTCGGTCAGCGTCCGATAGACCTTGTCCTGCGAATCAATGCGG
>DATLOA010000406.1:0-4755 GCA_035536515.1 Burkholderiaceae bacterium
GGTGCTCGAAATCGATGTTGCCGGTGCGTTCGACCGGATCGGTGGGCTGAAGCTGAATGCCGACGACCAAGTGTTTGTCGATGCCTCCAGTCCCGTCGTGTACACGCGCCTGACGTATGCGCTGCTCGGAGGCTTGATTCATCCGCAGCTTGTCTACACATTCTGGTTTAGCGAGCGCCCTGGCGCGGATGGCACGAAGTTCGACCTGCTGGCAGGCAAGCTCGACGGCGTCGTCTGGCGCGTGACGATCAATGCGGCGGGCGACGCGCTGGTATACGACAGCATGCACGCATGCGGCTGTTATCACCTGTTCTTTCCAACCGGAAAAGTGGCCGCTCGCAATTTGCCCGCAACCCTTGACGAAACTCTGTTTGTTCCGCAAACCGTGCGCGCTGCGCCGCGCGGCGAAAAAGTGGTGCTGCGTATCGAATCCGGCACGCACTATCTGCAGCGCGTGTCGGTCAGCGCAATCAGTGCAGACGCTCCACCGCATGCCATCGCTTACGCTTTGCAAGACGAGCGAAAGCTAACCACGCTGCCACGCCGCGCCGGCGGCACCCGCAGCGCCTATGGCGAAGACGGCATGATCGCTGGTAGCGAGCGTGCGGAGCGCTGGTTTTTTTGGCCGATGGGCATCAAATCGGCTGGGCAAATGCGCCAATGGGGTCACCACGCGACGGCGTTCGTCGGGCGGCGACACTTTGACGACCCCCTGCTTTTCGACGCTTACTTTGAGCTCGCCCGCTGAGAGAATACGAATCCGCGCAGACGTGACGCATACATGAAAATCCGAGTCGCAACGTACAACATCCACAAGGGCGTTACCGGCGGTCTGCGCAAAAGAGTGCGCATTCACGACGTGAAGCTCGCTTTGCATTCAATGGACGCCGACATCGTGTTCCTGCAGGAAGTGCAGGAGAAAAACGACCGGATGTCCAAGCGCAACGGCTACCCGGCGGGCACGCAGCTCGATTTTCTGTGCACCGGCAACTATCTGCACCGTGCGTACGGAATGAACGCGATCTATCCGCATGGCCATCATGGCAACGCGATTGTTTCGCGGCATGCGATCGGCCGTCACCTAAATCACGATATTTCAGATCACGCGCTCGAAAAGCGCGGGCTGCTGCATGCGGTGTCGCACTTCGAAACCACTAAGGGCGCGCTCGACGTTCATCTGATCAACACCCACTTCGGGCTGATCAGGCGCAGTCGCGTGCGGCAGGCCGAGTTTCTGATTGATTTCGTCAAGTCGGAAGTGCCCGCCAAAGCACCGCTGATCATCGCCGGCGATTTCAACGACTGGCAGCGCGGCGTTGACGAGGTTCTGCACAACGAGCTCGACGTGTTCGAAGCCGCGTCCGAATTCAATCGCCGCCAGTCGAAGCCGCGCCTGCGCGATCGCCTCGTGCCGTGGCGTGAGCTGCCGCGCTCGCACGTCGCGCGCACGTATCCAAGCGTGATGCCTTGGCTGCAGCTCGATCGCATCTACGTACGCGGCTTCAAGGTCAACGACGTGCGTGTGCCGAAGGGAGTCGAATGGTCGCAGCGCTCCGATCACATGCCGCTGATCGCAGACATGGAAGTGGTGTGAGCTTTATATCGACATGAATAACGAGGCGTTGCGCGAGCCGCTGCCCGCTGCGCGGCGTGCGCAGCGCGCGCTTCGAAAGCTGGCGACCAGCACGCGGCCAGTGGTTTACGGCGGCAATCAGCTCGAGTTGCTGCGCAACGGTGCCGAATATTTTCCACGCCTGCTTGCGGCGATCAATGGCGCGACGCGATCGATTTACATCGAAACCTATATCTTCGAGCTCGACAACGTCGGCGAGAAGGTCAGCGATGCGCTGGCGGCGGCGGCGCAGCGCGGCGTCTCGGTGCATCTGCTGATCGACGGCTTCGGCTCGCAAGCCGCGGCCGATTTGCTGGTTGCGCGGCTGCGGCCGAAAGGCGCGAAGGTCATCGTGTTTCGCCGCACCCGCTGGTGGCGTATCGAGCGGCGATTGCTGCGCCGGCTGCATCGCAAGGTGTCCATGTTCGATGACCGGCTCGCATTCGTCGGCGGTATCAATATCATCGACGATCATCATCATCCCGATCCGGAGCCGGTACGTGCGGGTCTTGGCCCGCGCTTCGACTTTGCGGTGGCGTGCGAAGGACCGTTGGTGGCGGCCATCGCTTTCACCGTCACCCGACTTTGGTGGACTGTATCGGTCCTGCAATTGAAGCGCCGGCCTTCATCGCGCCCGCACCATGTGGATCCGCCGCCGCCGACGCACACGGGCATGCGTGCCGCGCTCCTGCTGCGCGATAACCTGCGCAACCGCCGCACGATCGAGCGCGCGTATTTGGATGCTTTCGCACACGCTAAGCGTGAGGTGCTGATCGCGAATGCATATTTTTTGCCGGGTAAGAAGTTTCGTGAAGCGCTGTGCGACCTTGCCAAGAGCGGTGTGCAGGTACGGCTGCTGTTGCAGGGACGGGTTGAATACCTGCTGCAGCATTACGCACAACAGGCGCTTTATGGAGATCTGGTCAAGTGCGGAGTACAGATTTACGAATACACGCCGAGCTATCTGCATGCCAAAGTCGCGGTTGTCGACGGGAGGTGGGCGACTGTGGGTTCGAGCAATATTGATCCATACAGTCTGCTGCTGGCGCGTGAAGCAAACGTCGCGGTATATGACGAGACGTTTGCGGGCGACTTGCAGCGCGAGCTTGAAGCGGCCATCGCCAAAGATTCGGCGGTGGTCGATGCCGACGCGTGCGCCCGGCGCAGTCGCTTGCGGCGCGCTATGAGCTGGGTTGCATATCAACTGGTGCGTGTCTTGACGCTGGTAGCGACGCGCCGCGACGACGGTTAGTCTTTGAGTTGCCTGCACGTCTAATGACCGAAGCTCCGCTCATTGTCGCCCGGCCGCAGGGCTTGTACTGCCCGCCGGGTGATTTTTATATTGACCCGTGGCGCAACGTAGACCGCGCGATAATCACGCACGCCCATGGCGATCATGCGCGTCCCGGGCACACGAGCTATCTGGCAGCGACTCCGGCCGAGCACGTTTTGCGCACGCGGCTCGGCGCGATCACGCTGCAGACGATCGACTACGGCGCGCCGATCGATATCAACGGCGTGCGTGTGTCGCTGCATCCCGCGGGACACGTGCTTGGCTCGTCGCAAGTGCGAATTGAAAAAGACGGGCGCGTGTGGGTGGCGTCGGGCGATTACAAGCTCAACCCAGACGTGACGTGCCCCGCGTTTGAGCCGGTTCGCTGCGACACGTTCATCACAGAATCGACATTCGGCCTGCCGATCTACCGCTGGGACGATTCGCAGCGGGTTTTCGCAGACATCAACACGTGGTGGAGCGCCAATGCAGACAGCGGCCGCGCTTCCGTGCTGTTCTGCTACGCGTTCGGCAAAGCGCAGCGCATTTTGTCGGGCGTCGACGCTAGCATCGGCCGCATCGTCGTGCATGGCGCTGTCGAGCCGCTTAATCGCGCGTACCGCGCGAGTGGTGTTGCGCTGCCGTCGACTCAACTTGTGTCCGAAACCGATAAAGCCGATTTATCGCGCGCGCTGATACTGGCGCCGCCATCGGCGCAAGGCTCGCCGTGGCTGCGCCGCTTCGGTGATTACTCCGACGCTTTTGCGTCGGGCTGGATGCGGTTGCGCGGCACGCGCCGGCGGCGCTCGCTCGATCGCGGCTTCGTGTTGTCTGATCATGCCGATTGGCCGGGGTTGCTGCAGGCGATCGACGCTACCGAAGCGCGCCAGGTGATCGTAACGCACGGGCAAATTCCGGTGCTGGTGCGCTGGTTGAGCGAACACGGGCTGGACGCTTCGGCGTTCGAAACCGAGTACGGCGACGAAGAAGTGGGCGACATTGCACATCCGGAGCCCGAGCAAGAATCTGCATGAAGCGCTTCGCAAGACTTTTCAATGAACTCGACACTTCGACATCGACCCGCTCCAAGGTCGATGCGCTGAAGCGTTACTTCGCAATTGCCGGCGCCGCGGACGCCGCATGGGCGGTTTACTTTCTTGCTGGCGGCAAACCGCGGCAGGCGATCAACTCGCGTTTGCTGCGCGATTTTGCGATCGGCGCCAGCGGCCTGCCCGACTGGCTGTTCGAAGAAAGCTATCAGGCCGTCGGCGACATGGCCGAGACGATTGCGCTGCTGTTGCCGCCGCCGATTCGCGAAAGCGACGGCTCGCTTGCGTACTGGATCGAAGAGCGATTGTTGCCGCTGCGCGGTCGCGCACCGGCCGAAGTGCTGGCATCGCTTAGTGCGTATGTCGAAGAACTTGATACGCCCGAGCGGTTCCTACTGATCAAGCTGATCGCCGGCGCGTTTCGCGTCGGCGTGTCGCGCCTGCTGGTGACGCGCGCGCTTGCCGAGCATTCCGGGATCGACGCCAAGCTCGTCGCGCAACGCATGATCGGCTACACCGACGTCGCGCAGGCGCCTACCGCTGAGCGCTATCTGGCCTTGATCGACGCTGGCGATCACGTCGTCGCCGACGGCCACCCTTATCCGTTCTTCCTCGCGCACTCGCTGACGCTGCCGATCGAACGATTCGCGGAGGCATTGGGCGCTCCCGCCGAGTGGCTGGTCGAATGGAAGTACGACGGCATTCGCGCGCAACTGGTGCGCCGCGCGGGCAAAACATGGCTATGGTCCCGCGGCGAAGAACTGATCACCGACCGTTTTCCCGAAATCGTCGAGCGTGCGCGCGCGCTGCCCGATGGCACG
>DATLOA010000407.1:0-7634 GCA_035536515.1 Burkholderiaceae bacterium
GACCTCGCCCGCGTTGTAACCACCCAGGCCGTCGGCCAGCACAAACAAACCGCACGACGGATCGGCGCCTAATGCATCTTCATTCAGCGGGCGCACCAGGCCTGGGTGCGTCTTCAGCGCAAAGTCGAGTGAGAAACCCATGTTGTCGCTATCGATGCATCCTTACGCCGACACTCACGACATTTGTCTTCGCGTCGGCATCATGACTGGCGGCCGCCACTTTCGCAGCGCCAGCTTGGCCATCTCGATGGTGACCATGATCCCGAATCCCAACAGAACAACAAACCACACATCGGACCATTGCGGCATGTTAATGCCGAAAGCCTCGCGGACCGCGTCGAACTGCAGCAGCACGACAAGCAGTGCGAGTTCCCACACGATGGCTATCAACAGCCACTTGTGCGGCGGTGCCTCCACAATGCTGTAGCGCAGTGAGCGGAAGTTCATCGCCAGGATCAGCTCGATGATCACGAACATCAAGAACACTTCGGTGCGCGCCACTTGAATGTCGCCGATGTGGTGGAAGAAAACCCATAGGAAAATCGGGCATTCGATCAAGGCGCCGAGGATGATGAAGGTTCTCACGTTGAACGAGAACACGCTCTCGTTCGGATCGCGCGGCGGCCGCTGCATGATGTCTTTGTCGGGCGGCGAGATACCCAGCGCAAGCGCCGGCAAACCATCGCTTGCCAGGTTGATGTACAAAATGGCTGCAGGGAGCAACGGCAGGTAGGCGGGACCTAGGTACATGACCACGCCCCCGAGCACGATGACCTCGGTAATGTTCGCGCGCAGCAGGTACGTCAGATACTTTTGGATGTTGTCGTAAATCCAGCGGCCGCGCTCGATCGCCTTGACGATGGTGGCAAAGTTATCGTCGGCCAGCACGATATCGGCCGATTCCTTGGCGACGTCGGTGCCGGAGATACCCATCGCGATACCGATGTCCGCGTGCTTGAGTGCCGGCGCGTCGTTGACTCCGTCACCGGTCATCGCAACCACGTGCCCCTTGTCCTTCCACGCGCGTACAATTTTCAGCTTGTCCATCGGAGACACGCGCGCATACACCGTGACCTTCTCAACCACGCTCGCCAGTGCCGCCTCGTCCATCTTGGCCAGCTCTTCGCCGGTCAGGACCTGGTCGCCTTCGCGAAAGATGCCGATCTCTTTGGCGACAGCGACGGCGGTCAGTTTGTGGTCGCCGGTGATCATCACCGGACGTATGCTGACCTGGCGGCAGACTTTCACCGCCTCCACCGCTTCTTCGCGTGGTGGATCCATCATGCCGACGTACCCCAGGAATACGAGATCCTTTTCGACGTCCACTTCGGCATAGTGGTCCGACGGCGGTAATTCCTTGTAAGCGATACCGAGCACGCGCAGCGCTTCCTTGGCCATTGATTCGTTAATGGCGAGCAGCTTCGCCCTCTCGCCTTCATCCAAAGGCGCCGTTCCGCTGCCACTCTGAAACGATCCGCATCGCTCCAGAATCACTTCGGGCGCGCCTTTCATAAAAGCGATTGCGCGCCCGTCCGGCATCGCATGAATCGTCGTCATGCGCTTGCGCTCAGAACTAAATGGAAATTCCTCGATGCGCGGAGCGCTGCTGCGCGTTTCGTCAGTTTTGAAACCGCCCTTTGTGGCCGCGACTACCAAAGCACCCTCGGTGGGGTCACCCTTGACGAACCAGCGCGCGCCGTCCTGTCCAATGACTGCATCGCTCGCAAGCACGCCAGCCTTCAGTAGCAACTGCAAGCCGGGATCGTCCGCCGGCGCGTCGACCTTACCCTCGGAAGAGTATCCGGCGCCACTGACGTCCACCGTACGACCGGCGAAGTGAAGCTTTCGCACCGTCATTTCGCCCTTGGTCAACGTGCCGGTCTTGTCGGAACAGATCACGCTGGTGCACCCCAGGGTTTCGACCGCCGGCATCTTGCGCACCAGCGCGTTGCGCTTGGCCATCTCGTGCATCGCAATCGCCAAGGCGCCGGTGACGATGGCTGCCAGCGCCTCGGGCACGGCCGCCACTGCGAGCGCGATCGCAAACAACAGGATCGGCAGGCCGGACTTCATCGTGAAGGTCCCGTCCATCACTTCGCGACCGATGCTGACGCCGACCACGACCACGCAAATGCTCAGCGTGATGATGCCTAGCCATTTGCCGATCTCGTCGGTCCGGCGCTCGAGCGGTGTTTTCTCGGTCTCGACCGCGGCCACTTCCTGCGCGATCTTGCCGAACTCGCTCTGCATGCCAGTGGAACACACGACAGCCTTGCCGCGCCCATAGGTCACGGTAGTCCCAGTGAACACCATGTTCCTGCGGTCCCCGACCAATGCGTCCGCACGCATCGGCACGAGCTCCTTGGTCACCGGCAGAGATTCGCCGGTCAGCGGCGCTTCATCGCAATGAATCGAATGGTTTTCGACGAGCCGCGCATCGGCGGGGATCCTGTCTCCCGCTTCCAGGACCAGCACGTCTCCGGGGACTAGCTCCTTCGACGCAATTTCGAGTTCCTGGCCACCTCGCAGCACCGTGATCATCGGCGCCAGCATGTTCTTCAGCGCGTCGAGCGCTCGCTCGGCACGGTATTCCTGAACAAACCCGAGGACGGCGCAAAAAACGACGATGACCAGAATGATTGCAGCATCCACGTACTCGCCGACAAACGCCGACAAGACGGTGGCCACGATCAGGATCACCATCAGAATATTCTTGAACTGACCGAAGAAAAGAATCCAGGGTGAGGACTTTTCTTCATGCGTCAGTTCGTTCGGGCCATACTTGCTCAGCCGGCTGCTGGCCTCTTCCGCCGCGAGGCCGCGTGTCGGGTCGACCTGGAGTTCTTGCAGGACGGTTTTGACATCCAATGAATGCCACGACTGCGTTGTCATGCGTTACTCCGTTTCGCTAAACCTAAAGACTCGGCGGCAACAACTAGCCAGGGACGTTTTTGCGCAGCTTGACAGCCTCCCGGCGGCGCGCGCGCACACGGAGGTTAAGCATTTCGACGGCCACCGAGAACGCCATCGCGAAGTAGATATAACCCTTCGGTATCGGGTAACCCCAGCCTTCAGCAATGAGCGCCATGCCCACCAGAACCAGAAAACTCAACGCGAGCATTTTCACGGTTGGATGGCGATCGACGAACTCGCCGATCGGCTTGGCAGCGAACATCATTACGCCAACGGCGATGACGATGGCAAGCACCATGATGGGCACCTGGTCAACCATGCCCACCGCGGTGATCACCGAGTCGAGCGAGAACACAATGTCGATGATCCCGATCTGCACGATGATGGAGGCGAAGCTGGCGCGCGCAGCACTCGCTGCAGTCAAGTCTTCGTCGTCCTCTCCTTCAAGAGAGTTGTGGACCTCGTGAACGCTTTTCCACAACAGGAATAGGCCGCCACCGATCAATATCAGATCGCGTCCCGAGATGTCCTTGCCGATGGAAAAAAGCGGCTCGGTAAGCGTCATCACCCACGCGAGTGAGAGGAGCAAACCGATGCGCGTGACCATCGCGAATCCGAGCCCGAGCAACCGCGCCCGATTGCGCTGCGCTTCCGGCAGCCGGCCGACCAGTATAGAAATGAAGATGATGTTGTCGACGCCGAGGACGATCTCGAGCGCGGTCAGCGTGAAGAGCGCAATCCATGCCTGTGGATCCGTCAGCCATTCCATACGGTTACCTCACGCCAATACGCTTTGCAGCAGCTTCCCGATCTCGGACGGATTTTTTGTCGTGCGGATTCCGCAGTCTTCAAGCGTTGTCAGCTTCTGCTGCGCGGTGCCCATTCCGCCTGAGATGATTGCACCGGCGTGGCCCATTCGCTTGCCCGGCGGCGCGGTCACGCCCGCGATGAATCCGACGACTGGCTTTTTCATGTGATCGCGCACCCAAAATGCCGCCACCTCTTCATCGTTGCCGCCAATCTCGCCGATCATCACAACGGCGTCGGTTTCATCGTCTTCGTTGAAGAGCTTCAGCACGTCAATATGCTTTAACCCATTGACCGGGTCGCCGCCGATACCGACTGCGCTTGATTGCCCGAGCCCGAGCTCGGTCAATTGTCCCACTGCCTCATAAGTCAGCGTGCCAGAGCGCGAGACAACGCCAATGCGTCCCTTGCGATGGATATGGCCCGGCATGATGCCGATCTTCAATTCATCGGGCGTGATCGTGCCCGGGCAATTTGGTCCGAGCAGCAATGCCCGCTTGCTCTGTTTGCGCATCTGGTCACGCACCACGATCATGTCGCGAACCGGAATGCCTTCGGTGATGCAGATGACAAGATCGAGATCGGCGTCGACCGCTTCCCAGATCGCGCCCGCCGCCGCGGCCGGCGGAACATAAATCACCGAAACATTGGCGCCCGTCTGCTGCTTCGCCTGCCTGACGCTGGCGAAGATGGGCACACCCTCAAAATCCTCACCGGCCTTGTTGGGATTGACGCCCGCGACGAAGCACGCGCGACCATTTGCATACTCGCGGCACACACGCGTATGGAACTGGCCCGTTTTGCCGGTGATGCCCTGCGTGACCACGCGCGTGTTTTTGTCGATTAGGATGCTCATGGCTGCTTGCCCGCCGCGGCCACCACTTTCTTTGCGGCTTCCGCCATCGTATCCGCCGAGATGATCGGCAATCTGGAATCAACGAGCATCTGCTTGCCCAATTGTTCGTTGGTGCCCTTCATGCGGACGACCAAAGGTACTTTCAGCTGAACTGTGCGCGACGCGGTGATCACGCCTTCGGCAATCACGTCGCAGCGCATGATGCCGCCGAAGATGTTGACCAGAATCGCCTTCAGATTCGGATTGCGAAGCATCAGCTTGAACGCCTCGGTCACTTTCTGCGGTGTCGCGCCGCCACCGACATCGAGGAAGTTGGCGGGCTCGCCGCCGAAAAGCTTAATCGCATCCATCGTCGCCATCGCAAGACCGGCGCCGTTGACCAGGCAACCGATGTTGCCGTCAAGCTGGATGTACGACAGATCGAACTTGGACGCTTCGATCTCAACGGGATCTTCTTCGTCGAGATCGCGAAACGCGACGATGTCGGGGTGCCGGAACAACGCATTCGAATCGAAGTTCATCTTCGAATCGAGCACGATCAAGCGGCCGTCGCCCGCGACCACCAACGGATTGATCTCGGCTAGCGACGCGTCGGTTTCCCAGAAGACACGATAGAGCGCCTGGAAGATTGAGCGCGCCGCCGGAACGCTCGCGGGTGGGATGCCGATCTTGACTGAGATGTCATCGGCGTCGCGGTCACTCAATCCAACCGACTGTTCAATGTGCACCTTGTGAATCTTCTCCGGCGTGTGCGCAGCCACTTCCTCAATGTTGACGCCGCCCTCCGAGCTCGCGATCAACGTCACTTGCTGCGTGGCGCGATCGACCACCATCGCGACGTAAAGCTCTTTCTTGATATCGGCGCCCTCTTCAATCAGAAGACGACGCACCCTCTGTCCATCAGGTCCGGTTTGATGCGTAACAAGCTGCATACCGAGAATTTCTGAAGCGCGTGCGTGAACTTCATCGATCGAACGGGCGACCTTGACGCCGCCGCCCTTGCCACGGCCGCCCGCATGAATCTGTGCCTTGACGACCCAAACTGAGCCGCCCAGCTTGCGCGCCGCATCAACCGCCTCTTCGACACTGAAGACCGCCGTGCTGCGCGGCACCGGCATACCGAAGCGGCGAAAAATGTCCTTGCCTTGATACTCGTGAATCTTCATCGCCCGACCCTACTTGCGCGCCCACCGCGGGTAGTACTGCGCGACCGCTGGACCATCGGTCCGCAACGCATGGCAACGATCGAGCTGCCACGGTTTGGTCTCTTCACTCTGGCGCGCGCTCTCGTGGGTTTTGAACACCTCACCCGCGAACGCCTGCACCGCAGCGGTCGGCAACACGCCGGCGAGCTCGCTAAGGTGCGTGCAACCGTTGACGCCGCCTAGACGTGAAACGACCGCCTTTCGGAAATCCTTCAACAGATTCAGGCCGATTAACTTCGAATAACCAGGTTCAATCGCTTCGCATTGGCCCGGATACGGAACCGAGCGCGATTGCGCTTCGGCCGCAACGATGTTGAGCTGCGCATCGATCGTTACTGCCAACATCAAGTCGTGCACCGGCTCGCCCACAGGCCTTAGGCCGGTAGCCAGAATGAAGTCCTGCGCTTTGTTGTCGGTTAGGACCGCTTCGAGATCCCACAGCCCGTCGTCGCGTGCATAGGCTTCGACCTTAATCGAGCGCGTGTGCACATGACGACGGTTGAGCATGCGGCGGGCGGAAGACGACTGCGAAAGAAACAACAGCGGGCTGCATCTGTTGCGGCAGGTCCGATCAATGAATCTAACACAGGCGGCCGGCACCTAACGAAGCCATCGCTGGACGCAGCGGCAGCAATTATTCAGGGTCTGTGCCGTTCCGCAAGACCTGATAAATCGCGTCGAGAGAGAAGCCGCGCGACTGTAAAAACCGAGCCTGCCTGGCGCGCTCTGCGGCCGACGTGGGACGCGCAGAAAAACGCTTCGACCTTACTTCTCGAGCGCGCGCCGTTTCGCTACCCACCAGATTTGCCAGCGCCGCCGCGCTGAGGTCGTCGGCTACTCCAAAGCGGCGCAGATCGTAACGAATACGTGCATCGCCAAAGCGCTGCGAGCGGCTGCGGGCGACGGCAGCTGCAAAGCGCTCGTCCGACAGGAGCCCGTTACGACTCAGCTCGCCCAATACGTGCTCAAGCTCCGCCGCACCGTCATCGCCCAAATATCGCGCGAGCTTGCGGGAAAGCTCGGCACGGCTGTGATCACGCCGGGCAAGCAAGGTAATCGCCCGGCTGAGCAGGCTCTTCGTCGCCCGGGCGCGCTTGCCCTCGGCTTGCGTAGCGGACCTACTCCGCAGTGACGGCCACACCCCGCACCGCGACGCCCTTGTTCTCACGAATTCTGTTCTCGATCTCAAGCGCCATTTCGGGGTGCGCACGCAAAAACTCGCGCGCGTTGTCTTTGCCTTGCCCGATGCGATCACCGTTGTAGCTGTACCAGGCACCGGATTTTTCTACGATGTTCAACTCGGCACCAAGATCGACGATTTCACCTTGGCGTGAAATACCTTCGCCATAAAGAATATCGAAGTTAGCCTGCTTAAATGGCGGTGCCACTTTGTTCTTGACGACCTTGACCTTGGTTTCCGAGCCGATCACCTCGTCGCCCTTCTTGATCGAGCCGATTCTGCGAATGTCCAGCCGCACCGAGGCGTAAAACTTCAGCGCGTTGCCGCCGGTGGTTGTCTCCGGGCTGCCGAACATCACGCCTATCTTCATCCGGATCTGATTGATAAAGATCACCATGCAGTTGGTGCGATTGATATTGGCCGTAAGTTTGCGCAACGCCTGCGACATCAGCCGCGCCTGCAGCCCGGGCAGCGAATCGCCCATCTCGCCTTCGATCTCCGCCTTCGGAGTCAGGGCGGCAACCGAGTCGATAACGATCAGATCGACCGAGCCCGAGCGCACCAGCGCATCGGTGATTTCAAGTGCCTGCTCTCCCGTATCCGGCTGCGAAATCAGCAGATCCTGCAGATTGACGCCGAGCTTCTGCGCGTACTGAACGTCCAGCGCGTGCTC
>DATLOA010000408.1:0-2506 GCA_035536515.1 Burkholderiaceae bacterium
GCGCAAGATAAAGCCCAAGTCCTGTCCCCTGCGAGCGCGTCGTAAAAAATGGCTCGAACAACGCGGCGCGCGCGTCTGCCGGTACGCCGGCACCGTTGTCGAATACCCACAGCTGCGCCCGGTCCTGCTCAGGAGCGCGCTCAATAACAATTCGCACGGACTTCGCATCTCCAGTGGCGTACCGCAAAGCATTGTCGACGAGGTTATAAAGCACCTGGCGCAAATGTGATTGCTCGAATTTCACCCGCAGCCCGGGCTCCGTGTCGAGGTGAATCGTTGCCGGCGCAAGCGCGCGGTCGCGCACGAATTCGGATGTGAACTGGTGGACGAACTCGTTAATGTCAATCTCGTCGCCCAGCGGCGGCTCACGGCGCGCCACCCTTAATACGTCTTCAACAAGCCGGTTCAGCCGTTGGGTGTTCTCACGCACGATGCTGGACAGGCGTTTCAGCAGCGGATCGGTACTGTCCTCGCCCAGCAGCTGCCCGGCATGGCTGATCGCCGCCAGCGGATTGCGGATCTCGTGCGCGATCGACGCCGTCAAGCGACCCATCGCGGCAAGCTTCAATTGCTGCGCGCGGTCTTCAACGTCACGCACGTCTTCGATAAAGATGACGAATTCGTCGTCGGAGCCTGACGTCGGCCGCGCGAAGCGTGCGCGCATGCGCGATTCGATCAACGGGCTCACAGCAGTCTCGGCATCGGCAACCGTGTTGGACCACGCACCCTCACTGCGGCCGGCATCGACCCAGCGGATGAACGCTTCCGCCAGCGCACTAGCCGTTGGTATCGAAGTCAGGCGAACGCCGGTGAGCTGCGCTGATGGCTCCAGGCCCAACATGCGGCGCGCAGCGCGATTGTTGGCGCGCACCTGCGTGGTCGGATCGACGACGATCACTCCCTGCTGCATCTGCGCTATCACCAGCCGGTTTATAGCGAGCTGATTCTGCAGATCGCGCCCCCGCGAACGAGCCAGACGCTCCTGATTCGCAAGTCGCGAGCTCAGCGCGCGCAGCAACGCGGTGACCGCGAACAGCGCGGCGCCATAAAGACCCGCTTGGAACAGCAAGGGATCGGAGGAATCTGCCGACAAGGTGCGCAGCCCAGCGTCGATCAGGATCACCAGCACTGCAATGGCACATACAAAAAACATGAGCGTCGACGGCAACAGCAACGACGCGCCCGTCAATGGCAGCAGAAACAGAATGATCCAACCCGATGCAACACCTCCGCTGCTAACGACCAGCACGGTAATCACAACCAGGTCGAGCACCAATTGGCCGATCACCTGCGACAAGAATCGTCGGTGCGCATAGAGTGCAAGGCCGGCGAACAGTGCAGCGAACGCGAAATACGATAGCGACGCCGCGAGCGTGGTTCCCGAAATGATGCCTACTCCGAGCGGACGGGCGCCAAAGGCCGCGCTGGCAAACACGAGTGCAGCCGCAACGATTACGCGAGTGCTGGCGAAATATTCCAGTGCACGCCATGGCGCTTCGCCATCGCTCGGCTTGCCGTCCAGTGGCTCGACCGCCGTCTGGGTGGCGGTCACTCGACGCGACTGAAAATCATTGGCCGCATTACCCCTGTTTTGGTGGCATTGCGCGGCGATGCTCTTCGCAACAAAAGTAGCGCTCGTCCTGTATCAGCGCCTCTTCACGCGGAACATGCAGCCCGCACGTGGCGCAGCTGACCATTGGAAGACGCGGAACTTCCGAATCAGAACCGCCCGGAGGCAGGTGTTTCTTCTGCAGAACGCGCCATACCAGATAAATCGCCAAGGCAAGCAGCACAAAAAAAACAATGCGGCTCACGTTCAAGCCCGTTGTAGCAACACTTCGAGGACAAAGTGGCTACCCACGTACGCCAGCATTAGCATCGCAAATCCCGTAATTGTCCATCGCAGCGCTGTGCGCCCGCGCCAGCCAAACACCATGCGTCCTAGCAAGAGCCCCGCAAAGACGATCCACGAAGCAATCGCAAATACCGTTTTGTGATCAAACTTCAGCGGTCGGCCGAATAGCTGCTCCGAAAAAAAAATCCCGCTGATCAAAGTTGCCGTCAGCAAGATAAATCCGACGGTAATCAAGCGAAACAACACCCCTTCCATTGCCAGCAAAGGCGGCAGCCGATCAATGACAAACGCGAGCCGTCTTGATCCAGCCGCAGCTTCGCCGTGCAGACGCCGCTCCATCGTCGCCATTAGCAGCGCGTGCATCGCTGCGATCGTCAGCAAGCTATAGGCCAAAATTGCTAGCAGCAAATGAACCTGGAAAAGCGGCGCTCCACTCGATCGGCCGACGATAGCGCCCGGAAAAAGCGCCGGCAACACAGTCGCGATGGCGGCCAACGGCAGAACCAGCAAAAACATCCCGCGCGATGGCGCGAACATGGTCTCAACGCACACGATTAAAGCCGTGATCCACAGGGTCGCCGACAATGCATGCGCGAACCCGAAGCGCAGTTCTCCGCTTTCGAACATGCCGTGCAACAGCAGCGTCCCGTG
>DATLOA010000409.1:0-4169 GCA_035536515.1 Burkholderiaceae bacterium
CCGAGAACGCCGCTGCAATGACGCCGCCAGCCAAAAAGGAGCGACTCATCAGCAAGTCTACAAAATCAATCCGAGAAGAACGCCAGCATCTGAGCGCTCAACAAGTCGGGCGCCTCCTCGGGAATGTAGTGGCCGGTCGGCGTGGTACGGCCGGTGACGGCACGGCGCGATCGACTCCGCCAATCTTCGACCGGGGTAAAGAGCTTGTTGACGACGCCGCGCTCGCCCCAAAGGACATGCAGCGGGCAATCGAGTCGCTTGTTTGCCTGAACATCGGTGCGATCGTGCTCAAGATCAATAGACGCCGCGGCGCGATAGTCCTCGCACATCGCGTGAATCGCCGCCGGCGTGAAGCAGCGCTCGTACTCAGCGAGCGCACGAGGTTCGAATATCGCGGTGCCGCGCGAGCCCCAGCCGCCAAGCTTGTTGAGCAGATAGAAGTGTGGGTTCTGCGCGATCAAAGTCTCAGGCAAAGGCTCGGGCTGAATCAGAAAAAACCAGTGGTAGTAAAGCGACGCGAATTCCATCGTCGTGCGCTCGTACATCGTAAGCGTCGGCGAGATGTCGAGCACCATTAAACGCACGACGCGTTGCTGATGATCTAGCGCAAGGCGATGCGCCACGCGGCCACCGCGATCGTGGCCGCAGACAGAAAAGCGCTCGAAACCCAGCGCGCTCATCAGCTCTGCGGCATCGAGCGCCATCGTGCGCTTCGAATACGGCGCGTGATCAGGTTGACTCGGCGGCTTGCCGGAATCACCGTATCCGCGCAGATCGGGCATCACCAAGGTAAAGCGTTTGGCCAATCGCGGTGCAACTTTGTGCCAAATCACATGCGTCTGCGGAAAGCCGTGCAGCAGCAAGAGGGGCGGTCCTTTGCCACCGCAATAGAAGTGAACATCGACGCCATTGACGCGGCGCTCGTGCCGCGTAAATCCGGGAAACAGTTGAGCGCTCAAATGTCCTCTCGCTGTTCGAGCAATCCAACCAGAGTCTCGAGGGCCACAACGATGCTTCGTGTACGCACTGCATTGCGATCACCGGGGATGTGATCGGTCCGCGTCTTCACCCATGCCGCGCTCGACGGATCGCGCCGAATCGCCCACGCGAAACAGACTGTGCCGACCGGCTTGCCATCCACGCCGCCGTCGGGACCTGCAATTCCGGTCACTGCCAGCGACACGTGCGTGCCATGCGCTCCGTGCGTCAGCGCTCCAAGGGCCATCGCGCGCGCCACCGGCTCGCTGACCGCGCCGAAATCCCTCAAGTAGGCCGACGACACGCCGAGCACCTGCATCTTTGCTTCGTTTGAGTATGTGATGAAACCGCGGTCGTACCACGCGCTTGAACCGGGCACGAGCGTGATCGCGAAGCCGACACCGCCTGCCGTGCACGACTCCGCCGTGGCCAGCGTCAGGTGTTGCGTGCGCAGCGCGGAGCCGAGCCGGTGAGCCAGCCGAACGATCGTTTGCGCGACGTCGTTCATGCAAAGATGTGCAGCACTTCGCGAGCGGTGCCGGGCCCAATTCTGTGCTCAGCCGGCAAGCGCGCGGTTTCAATCATCGTTTGAAATGATCGTAGGCACCCATGCCAGTGTCCACCGCCACCCCGTGCTCGTCCAGCACCGCAAGATCGAAGGGTGTTGCGATGGCGCCGATGCGGGTCACCGGCGTCGTTCTCGCCGCTGCGGCAATGACGTCGGCGCGGCGATTCGGCGGCGCCGTGAACAAGAGCTCGTAATCGTCGCCGCCGGCAAGAGCGCAACGCTGCTGTGTCTGAATGGGCTGCCGCTGCAGAACACTTGAGCGCGGGACGTGCGCCCACTCGATCACCGCGCCCACGCCGGAGGATCGCAGGACGTGACGGACGTCGCCCACCAATCCATCTGAGACATCGATCGCGCTGCTCGCGATGCCAAGCAGTCCTTGCCCCAGCTGGACGCGCGGCGTGGGCCTCTGCAGCCGCGCAACCACCTGTTCGGCCTCCGAGTCCGGCAGATCGACTTCGCCACGCAGAAATGTCAGGCCGAGAGCAGCGTCTCCCAGCTCGCCGGATATCCAGATGTCGTCTCCGATTTGCGCGCCCGATCGCAGCAGCGCGCGGCCAGTAGGCAAGGTGCCCATCACGGTAATCGTGATCGTTACGTCCGCCTTCGATCGAGTCGTATCGCCACCTGCCAGCGCGCAGCGGTGAGGATCGGCAAGCGCGTACAGCCCGCGACTGAAATCGGCGAGCCAGCTTTCCTCAACACGTGGCAGAGCGATCGAAAGAAAGAAGCAGCGCGGAGTCGCTCCGCACGCGGCAAGATCCGAGAGATTAACGGCCAGAGACTTGTGCCCCAGCGCTGCAGGATCGACGTTCGAAAGAAAATGCACGCCTTCGATCAACGTGTCGATCGACACCGCCCACTGTTCGCCGGGACCCGCGGCAAGCAAGGCGCAATCGTCGCCGGGGCCCAATGCAATGTGCGTGCCCTTGTCCGTCGAGCGCCTGAAGAATCGCTCGATCAGCTCGAACTCGCCGATCGAAGCGTCGGAGGCGTCGCGTCCGGTCAGATCAACCTCGCGCGGCAACCTCGGTTTCGCGCAGTGCGGCTGCCACCTTGTCCAGCACACCATTAATGTATCGAAAGCCGTCAGCGCCGCCAAAGCTTTTGGCGAGCTCTACCGCTTCGTTGATCACCACTCGATACGGAATCTCAATCCGGTGCTGCAATTCGTAGGTGGCGATCAGCAGGATAGCGTGCTCGACTGGAGACAACACAGCCACAGCGCGATCGAGATGCGGGGCGAAGCGTGCGCGCAAATCCGCGGCATGCTCGATGGCGCCGTTGAGCAGCTCTCGATAATGCGCAACGTCGGCGCCTGACTGAGATTCGCCGTCGTCGAGCGGCTGAGCTTCGATCGTTGCGGCGTCACGCCCCGCGAGCAGCCATTGATACAGCCCCTGGAGTGCGAGCTCGCGCGCGCGGCGGCGCGCGCTGCGGCTGCTGCCCTTGTTTGCCCGAGCGGAGGCCACCGGGGGTACTGGCGGCTGCAAGTCGGGGTTACTCTTCGCTGGTGGCTGCGGCGCCATCTTCATCCAGCGCCCACAACAGGTTCGCCATTTCGACGGCGGTGCGCGCTGCGTCGCGCCCTTTTTCGACGACTCGCGCACGCGCCTGATCTTCGGTATCGGTCGTCAAGATCGCATTGGCGATCGGAAGGCCATAGTCGAGCGCAACACTCGCGAGTCCGCGCGCGGACTCATTGGCGACCACCTCGAAGTGATACGTATCGCCGCGAATCACGCACCCGAGCGCAATCAGCGCATCGAAATCATCGGTCGCAGCAAGCTTGGCAAGTGCCAGCGGAATCTCGAGCGACCCGGGCACCGTGATGTGCGTGATGTCGTCTTCGTCGACACCGAGGGTGATCAGCTCGTTCATGCACGCCTCCGTCAGCGCGCGCCCGGCCCACTCGTTAAAGCGCGCCTGCACCAGCCCGATCCGCAAATCGTCGCCGTCAAAATCGGGAGCTATGAAATCTTTGGCCATGCGCACGCGGCTTAGTCTTCCAGATAGCCGGTGACCTGAAGCCCGAAGCCTGCCATCGACGGCATTTTGCGCGGCTTTGCCAGCAGCTTCATCCGGCGCACACCGAGATCGCGCAGAATCTGCGCGCCGACACCATACGTACGCAAGTCAGCCGTCGGCGAGCGCGCGGCTTCGGCGGCATTGCGGGTTGCATCAAGGCGCGCAAACAACTGCTCGGACGCTTCGCCGCAATTCAGCATCACCAGTGCTCCACTCTCGCTGCGCGCGATGCGCTCGAGCGCCTTCAGCAGCGGCCACGCATGCGTCCATTCCTGCACGTCGAGCATGTCGAGCACCGATAACGGCTCGTGCACCCTCACCAGTGCTTCGCGTTCGGGCGTTGGCGTTCCGTGAACCAATGCCAGATGCGCGCCGCCGCTCGGCTGATCGCGATACGCAATCAGCTCGAACCCGCCGGCAGGGGTCATCACACGCCGCGTGCAAATGCGTTCAACCAGCGACTCGTTGGCCGCTCGGTAGCGAATCAAATCGGCGATGGTGCCGATGCGCAAACCGTGCGCGGCAGCAAACGGCAGCAAATCCGGCAAACGCGCCATCGTGCCGTCGTCGTTCATCACTTCGCACAGCACCGCCG
>DATLOA010000410.1:0-5544 GCA_035536515.1 Burkholderiaceae bacterium
TGTCACGGCGGTGGAATGTGGACTGGGCACGATCGGCGTAAAGCGAATCGCGCGAGCTCGTGAAGAGTTGCCGGCGCTCGCGGCCGAAATTCCGCTTACCCGCCTCGCCCTTGCGCTGCTCGCGATTCCGTTGATGATCGCCGGCGTTGAGGTGTTCGGGTCTGCAGCCTTACCGAGCCAACTCGTATGGCTCTACGCTGCGAGCCTCCTGTTCCTCGCGTTGAACCAGGAATGGGTGCTGCAGAGTTCCGAGCTGATGGCAGAGGTGGCAGTCGCGCAGATGCTTCGCGCACTCGTTTTCGCGACTGTGGTGTTCTTGTTCGTTCGTAGTTCTTCTGATCTCGCGGCCGTGGGCTTCGCCGAGCTCGGTGCCGTGGCTGTTGCGAGCATCTATTGCCTATGGCAGCAGCACATCAAGGTGACACGCGTTCGTTTTTCATTTTCGATACCGAGGATGACAGTCCTCGTTCGTGAGGGAACGTCGGTGGGACTCAGCCACTTTGTGTGGGCGGCGGCGCAATTCGCGCCGCTCTTCCTGCTGGGCAGCATCGTGGGTGCCGCACAAGTGGGGCTGTTTGCCGCAGCCCAGCGACTGGTGATGTCACTTTCCACCTTCAGCTTTGTCTATCACTTCAATCTCTATCCGTCGCTGACGCGCGCTGCGACTGAGAGCAACGACGAGCTCGCCAATCTGTTGCGCCTATCATTTCGCGTCACCGCGTGGATCAGCATTGGTTGCGCGCTTGGCTTTGCCCTTGCCGCCGATCCCATCCTGACATCGATCTATGGCGGGCGGTTTGCGGCCGGCGCGCCTGCGCTCGCGATCCTCGTTTGGGCCGTCCCGGTTATGTTGCTGTCAGGGCACGCGCGCTGGTTGCTCATCGTGTCCGACAAACAGCGTTGCGTTCTCCATGCACAGATTGCCGGACTTGTGACCCTCGTACTGGTCGGTGGTCCGCTCATACTTTACTTTCGCGATGTCGGCGCCGCCTGCGCGGCAGTGATAGGCAGCATTGCCGTTTGGATCGTTTCTCACTGGCTCGCCCTACGCTTGAAGGCGCGGCCACCTGACTTTTTCTTGGTCGTCAAACCGCTGATGTTGGCGCTCGTGCTTGGTCTCGCTATTCAGTTCGTTGAGGTGGGACTGCTGGTGAAGGCTGTAGGTGGATTCTTCCTATATGTTCTTGCTGCGCCTCTGGTCGATCGGGAGCTGATTCGCGATACCGTGCGGTTGGCCCATGCAAAGGCGACCGTGGTGCAGCCTCGGTCGGTTTAATACCGCCGCGCTTCGGTCATCAGCGCGAAGGAAAAAATCCAAGCTCGTCCGCCATGCTAGTGCCGCCGCAGCCCGCGTCCTTGCCTCTACCTTCGTCGTTCAACGAGGTTACCCATCTCGAGTTACGTTTCGGCGAAACGGCCACGCGCCGCGCAATCGAGAAGCCGGACTCAACAGCCGGCAACGATTCGATGCGCATCGACGCGCAGTTTTTGGACGTTCTTGACGGTGCCCGCCTGGCTCGAGTGAAGACACTCGAAATTCGACTGTGTGGATCGCAGCCGGCGGCAAAGGTCGTGGCCCAGCTGATCGAGCGCTTGCCGGCATTGAGTGCGCTGACGCTGAGCTACGCGGGGCCGATCGAGTCGAAGGTGACCGCATTCGCGGTTGATCTGCATGAGGGCTGCGCACGCCGCGGGGTCGACGGTTCGGTTCAGTTTGAATTGGATGCGAGCGCGGACGCTTTCGCGGCCTTGGGTGCGTGTTCCGCCGGCGCTCCGGCGGCTACGTTTGTTTCCGTGCTGGAGGTGTCGCGCAAACTGCGCGCGTTGGGTTTAGTGATTCGCTGGCTAGTGCCAATGGTGCCGGCGCTCGTCTATCGGCTCGAAGCGGTTTTTTCACTCGCCCGGGACGAAGGTGTCGAACCCGTGCTGGTGCCGGTTCGGAACTCGGGCGCGATGCGGTCCTCCGAGCTGCTCAGCGGTGAGGATCGGCTTTTCGTCTCCGACTTCATCGCCTATCGGTTGCTGGACGAAGAAAAGCATCTGCATGACGCGATTCGCATTGCGTCATACCGGGCGCTGAAGGGCCAGTTAGAAGGAACCGATGCACGGATGATCGCAGGGACGCGCAAGGTACTGGTCCTGTCCGCCGACGGCGAACGCACGCCGCAATGGACCTTGCACGGCGAAGAACGGCCAAATTTCGCTAACGGCGCGCGCCGCTTAGCGCTCGAGCGATGGGCTGACTTGGGTGCCAGCCGGCTGTTGGCACAAATCGTCGAAGTGAGCGGCGTCCTGCGCGAGGGAGGCTTGGCGCTCGCACAATGGGTGTGCGCCAAGTTTGCAACACTGATTCGGGGTCGACGCGAGCACGAAACCGAACGCCGGCTAAAACGAGTGTTGCTGATCGGCGCCTACGGTGGCGAACATATCGGCGATGCGGCGATTCTTGGCGGCGTGTTGTTCCGCATCAATCGACGCTATGGCACTACCGAAGGGGTGCTGATGAGCCAGCGGCCGGCGCACACGCGGCACTTGATGCCGATGCTCGACACGCCCTTCAAGCTCGACGTCGACTCCTACGAGCTAGCCAACATCCGCCATCACTTGGCGTCGGTGGATGCTGTCGTATTCGCCGGTGGGCCGCTCATCGATTTGCCGAAGCAACTGGTGAAGCATCTTTATGCCGCGTCGCTGGCGCGTCGAGCTGATAAGCCGTTCATCGCCGAGGGAATCGGACCGGGCCCGTTTCCGCGCTGGCCGTCGGAATGGACGGCGCGGCGCCTCGTGCACCTGGCCGACCGCATCTCGCTACGAACCGCGAAAGAATCGGACGCTACCGTTATGCGGGGCCTGACACCCGAAGTCGGTCGCGATCCGGCCTTCGACTATCTTGCTACCCGTGGCGCCGTACTCGGCCGGCTGCGCGAAACGGATCGGCAATGGATCGATCGACTCGTGCAGGGCACGCAAGGGCGCTTGTTGATCGGTTTGAACTTGCGCCCGATTCGGCACTTGTTTACGGTCGGCGCGCCATCGGGAAAGCGCGCCGAATACACGAGCCAGATCGAGGCGCGGTTCGAGGAGCGTTTGGCCGAAGGGATGCGCTTATTCCACCGCGCATGTTCTGCGCCGCCCTGTTTTATCTTTTTCCCGATGAACGCGATCCAGTTCGGCATGTCGGATCTGCGCAGCGCTTACCGAGTCCGGCGCCGGTTGGGCGCCGACATCGACTTCCGTGTCTGGGAAGCTGACGCCAGCCTGGATGGCGTGGTCGCCTTGCTGCGTCGGCTCGACATTGTTATTTCTATGCGATTTCACGCCACCATTTTTGCGTTGGCGCAGCAGCGGAAAGTGGTCGGCATCGACTATCGGGTCGGTCAGCGCGACAAGGTTGGGGAGTTGCTGAGCGACTTTGGCGAAAGCCAGAACTGCAGCCGAATCGACGAGATGACCTCCGATTGGCTGCTGCAACGCTTGTCCGCGTTTGCCGCTGCAGAGAGCACGACGTCTTGATCCGGTAGTGAGTACATCGGGAATGATCTCAACGTCGAACGGAACTCTTGGACGAGCGAAACGCGTACCAGCGGCTGCCGACGTAGAAGATCACGGTATAGGGCACGACACCGAGCGCCTGGCTCCAATAAGGATCGACGCCTATTTTGATAAACATCAGTACCGCTGCAAGATTCGCCGGATACGCCAGCGCGAAAATCGCAAGGAAGCGCAGCAGCGAACCCAGAACGTCGCCATGGGCCGCGAAGGTCCAACGCCGGTTGAGGGCAAAGCTGAACGCCAAGCCTACCGCGTAGCCGACGACGTTGGCGCTGACGTCATCGGCACTCGCGAACAGTTTCATTGCGTAAATTACGCCGAGGCCCACGATCGTGTTGGCGACTCCGACCGCGAGAAATTTTGGGACCGTTCGGTCGAGCATCGCAAAGCCGCGGTAGTTGCTTTACGCAGGAGAATTACTGTCGCTCGACATCGTTGGGACTCCGTGCGTAGCTGACGGCGATTTCTGCCGATCCGGCCGGTCTTGCGGTTGCGCGATTTTCTCGATGATGAAGCGCGGCCGTGCTTTGGATTCTGAGTACAGCTTGCCCAGGTACTCGCCCATCACGCCGAGACAGAGAATTTGCACACCTCCTAGAAAGACCAGTGGCAGGACAGTGGAGGCCCAGCCGGGTACCGCTTGACCGTCGTAGAACTTGACCCACAGTATCCAGCCCGCCATCGCAACCGACAGCAGGAAAACGGCGAAGCCGATGAACGTAATGATGCGCAGCGGCACCACGGAAAATGAGGTGATGGCATCCAGTGCCAGTCCAATCATCTTCCGCAGTGGATACTTCGATGTTCCAGCGAACCGGGCGCTGCGGTCGTAATACACGACCGACGACGGGTAGCCGATCAGGGGCACCACGCCGCGCAGGAAGAGATTCACCTCGCGAAATTGCTTGAGACCATCGATCGCGCGCCGGCTCATCAGCCGATAGTCGGCGTGATTGAAGATGGTCTGCGCGCCCATCACGCCCACCAGGCGGTAGAAGCTCTCCGCCGTCAGGCGCTTGAACTGCGTGTCGTTCTCGCGCCGATTACGTACGCCGTATACGATCTCCGAGCCTTCGTGAAAGCGATCCAGCATTTCTTCGATAACGTTGATGTCATCCTGCAGATCGGCGTCGATGCTGATCAGCGCATCGCCGGCAGCCGTGAGCAACCCCGCGAGCAGAGCGTTCTGATGACCTCGGTTGCGGGAAAGTTTGATTCCAACCACGGGATTGCCGGGCCCAGCGAAAGACTCGATAAGTTCCCACGTGCGGTCGCGACTCCCGTCATCTACGAAGTAGATACGGCTCTCGCGATCGACCTTGCCGGCCTTGGCGAGCCGGTCGAGCAGCGCGACCATCCGCGCACGGGTCTCCGGCAGCACTTCCTGCTCGTTGTAACAGGGAATCACTATTCCCAGGGAAGTCATGTCGTGGCCTCGCGCACAGTGCAAGCGAAAGAATGAACTAACTCGGACCGCCCCGGGGCGATTTTCAGCGGCGGCCGGGCGAAGAAATCTTGTGCCGCCAAGCCGGTGATGGAACTCCACGCGCCCGCATCATACTTTTGGTGAAGCTCCGATCAATTCCAGCAAGACGCATGTTTCTCGGCTATATGTGCGAACTGCGAAGAAGTGGGAGTGGCGTTGTACAAGAGCGAACAGGGTTGCGTTCTCATGCATCCGCGGTCTAGTGACTCCGGATGACCACAGCAACGCGGCAGCTCATTTCCGGATGGGGGCGTTATCCGGTCACCAACGCGGTCGTGGTGCGGCCGCGCTGCATGAGCGAGGTCGCGCTGCCCGCGGCCGGCACGCTGATCTGCCGAGGCCAGGGGCGCAGTTATGGGGATGCGGCAATCTCGAGTCACGGTCTCGTTTTGCTGACGGAGGCGTTGAATGGGGTTCATCGCTTCGACGTGGACACGGGTCTTTTGGTGGCCGAGGCAGGCATGACGATCGGCGACATCCTGAATGAATTCGTCCCCCGTGGCTGG
>DATLOA010000411.1:0-5571 GCA_035536515.1 Burkholderiaceae bacterium
TCAGCTTCGCGCTTGCCATAGAGCAGCACATCTTGCAGGCCGGCACCGCCAAGCAGCGAGCCGTCGCGCTTGTTCCGGATCAGCATCGGAAACGCGGTCTGGTTGGTCCACATCTGATCGGCGGCTTCGAACCAGCGCTCGACGTCGTCGGCGCCGTACTCGCCGTGACACCACGGCATCCAGCGAATCAGCGTCGCCTTCGATTCAAGCACCGCCCGCAGAAATTCATCCGGGTCGTGCTTGGCTGCGGCAACGAGCGGCGCTAACTCGAGCTCAGGCGCCTGTGACGCAGTCGTAACTTTCGTAGGTGCTTTAGCTTGCACGGCGCGCCATCCACTTTGGCCAATCTCGATACATTGCACCGACCGTCAGCAACAACGCAAGCAGCCGGATCGTGTGAAACGCGGTGACGATCGGCACGCCGAGCTGCAACGCCTGCGCGGTCAACGCCATTTCACCAATCCCGCCGGGCGTCGTGGCAATCGTCGCGGTCGGCCAGGGCAATCCCGAGCCGCGAGCGAGCAGGACGGCGAACCCCGCCGCCAGCAGCATGTACAGCAGCGAGATAGCGGCGACCGCCGATAGAAACCGGGGCGCAGCACGGAAGAACGCCGGCGTGAAGTTTGTCCCGAGCGAAACACCAATTAGCAGCTGGCCAGCATTGATGACTACGGTCGGGAAGCTGGAAAAGCTGTGACCGGTGGCGGTAATCAGCGCGGCCGCCAACAAAGGGCCGATCATCCAGCTGTTGGGCGACTTCAGCCGCTCCATCACAGCGGCTGCTCCCGCGGTGATCGCCACCAGCACGACAAAGCCAATCCACGAGAATGATTTCGCGAGCGGCGTGTACGGATCAAGCCCATGCACGTCCATCGCGTTAAACGCGAACGGCACAATCAGCACCACCAGCATGATGCGCAAAGCGTGCGACGCGGCAACCCGGTCGACCTTCCCACCATTGCGTTGCGCTTGTGCCGCCATCTCGGGCGCGCCGCCGATCGCCATCGCGAAAAACGAAGTCGGTGCATCGGTGCGGACCATTTTTGCCAGCAGCCAGCCGCCAAGCCACCCCAGCACGATCGAGAATGCAACGGCCAGCGCGATCCACGGAGAAAGCCGCGCGATCTCGCGCACAACGTCGGGAGAAAAATAAAGGCCGAGCGCGACACCGATCGCCCATTGACCGCCTTCGCGCGCCAATGGCGGCTCGGCGATTCTGCCGTTGCCCATGCTGACTGCCGCCACGGCAACTAAAGGGCCGATCAGCCAAGGTAGCGGCGTGCGCAGATAGACGCACACCAGCGCGCCGATGATCGCGACAACGATCGCGCCGAGCGAGCGCCAGAACGAAAACGCCGCGCGGGGCGCGGCGCTCGATGGGTCAATGTCGCTCACACCGAGTGTCGAGTCTTGCGGCGCGCCAGCCGCACGATCCACGGAACGATGATCAGCGCGACCGTAAGCGCCAATAACGACGCCGAGATTGGTGACGTAACGAACACGCTCGCATCGCCCTGACTGATCGACAGCGCGCGTCGGAATTGCGTTTCCGCCAGCGGACCAAGGATCAAGCCGATCACCGCGGGCGCGACCGGAAATCCCCAGCGCCGCATCGCGAACCCCAGCAGCCCGAACACATACAGTGTCACCAAATCGATCACCGATTGATGCAGGCTGTACGCACCGAGCGTGGCGAAGATCAGGATGCCGCCATAGAGCCACGGCTTCGGAATTGCGAGCACCTTCACCCACAATCCAATCAGCGGCAGATTCAGCACCAGCAGCAGCACGTTGCCGATGTACAAACTCGCAATCAGCCCCCACACCAGCGCACCCTGTGTCTGAAAGAGCAGCGGGCCGGGTTGAATGCCGTAGTTTTGAAACGCCGCCAGCAGAATTGCTGCGGTCGCCGATGTCGGAATGCCAAGCGTAAGCAGCGGCACCAACACGCCGGTCGACGAAGCGTTGTTGGCCGCCTCCGGGCCGGCGACACCTTCGATTGCGCCGTGACCGAATTCCTCCGGGTGCTTCGACAGCTTTTTCTCGACTGCGTACGACAGAAACGTCGGAATCTCGGCGCCGCCTGCGGGAATTGTGCCGAACGGAAATCCGATTCCCGTCGCACGCAGCCACGCCGGCCACGAGCGCCGCCAATCGTCGCGCGTCATCATCAGCGAGCCCGACAACCGCTCGATCTTTTCTTTCACGCGGCTCTGATATGCCGCGCCATAGAGCGCTTCGCCGACGGCAAACAGGCCGACCGCGAGCACCACGACGTCGATGCCGTCGAGCAATTCGGGCACTCCGAACGCAAAGCGCATCTGCCCGGTGGTTTCGTCAATGCCGACCAGCCCGAGCAACAGCCCTATGAACAGCGTCGTCAATCCACGCACGGTCGAACTGCCCAGCACGGCAGCCACCGTGACGAACGCGAACACCATTAAGGCGAAGTAATCGGCCGGGCTGAAACGCAAAGCGAGCTCAACCACCACGGGCGCGAGCAGCGTCAGCAGCACGACCGAGATCGATCCCGCGACAAACGAGCCGATCGCCGCGGTCGCCAGCGCAGGCCCTGCGCGTCCGCGCTTGGCCATCTTGTTGCCCTCGAGTGCGGTTGCGATCGAAGCCGATTCGCCTGGCGTGTTCAGAAGGATCGTCGTGGTCGACCCACCGTACATCGCGCCGTAATAGATTCCCGCGAACATGATCAGCGCGCCGGTCGGATCGAGCTTCACCGTCAGCGGCAGCAGCATCGCTACCGTCAGCGCCGGCCCGACGCCGGGCAGCACCCCCACCGCGGTACCGAGCGTGACACCGACAAGTCCCCACAGCAAATTGGTCGGCGTCAGCGCGACGGAAAAGCCTTGTAACAATGCGGCTACAGTCTCACCCATCGTTACTGGCCGTTGCGCTCGCGGAATTGTCTGGCTTGCCAGCGATTCCGCGCAAACTGATCGGACAAAAGTAGGGGTGCACTTTTGTCTGCCTTTATATTCCCGCGCCGCCGAGCACAGGCGACAGTACGCCGCCGGGCAACCCAACGTTTAGGAATTTGACGAAGAACAGAAACACCGCGAGCCCCAGCACGAGGCCGATCCCCGCATCACGCACCGGCCGTGCGCTGCCGAACCCACGTGCCACACACGTAAAGAGCACCGCCGCTGCGAGCACGAAACCGGCGTTATGCATCAACGCCATCTGCGCAAATAGGCCCGCGGTCACCCACGCGAATGCCGGCGTGTGAAACGCATGCTCACCGCGCTCAGCGGGATTGTCCGAGGTGCGCGCTCGCCAGCCGCCGGTCAGCGCCTCTATCAACAACCAGACGCCCAGCACGGCGATGCCACCTGCAACCGCAATCGGTATTGCGTTCGGTCCAATTCCGGAATAGCCGCCCGCCGACGGCAGGCGCAACGCCGTGAAAAGCGCAAACGCGCCGAGTGCCAGCACGCCCACCGACAGCACGAGCTCCGTGCGCGCGCCGCCGGCTGGTGCCATCGCTATTTCTTAAGGCCGAGCGAGTCGATGATCGAGCTGATGCGCTTCACATCCTCGTCGAGGAACGCCTTGTACTGATCACCAGCGAGAAACCAATCGTCCCATCCGAATTTGGTCAGCGATTCCTTCCACGCCGGTGACTCAGTGGCAGTCTTAACGGCAGCCACCAACGCATCGCGTTGCGCGGGCGAAATCGACGGTGCCGCAAACACGCCGCGCCAGTTACCAAGCACCACGTCGACGCCTTGCTCTTTCAGCGTCGGAATGTTGTCGATCTTCGCGGGCGACGACACCGCAAGTGCGCGCATCCGGCCCGCCTTGATCTGCTCAGCAAACTCGCCTAGGCCCGAGACGCCGGCCGTCACATGACCTCCGACGATCGCAGAGATCGCTTCGCCACCGCCTTTGAACGGAACGTAGTTGATCTTGCTCGGATCGCCGCCGACTGCTTTGGCGATCAGCCCGATCAGAATGTGATCGGTGCCGCCAGCCGAGCCGCCGCCCCAAGCGACCTTCCCGGGGTCCGCTTTAAATGCTTTAACCAGATCGCCCATCGTCTTGTGCGGCGAGTTGGCAGGTACAACGACGACGACATACTCGCTTGTCAGCCGCGCGATCGGTGTGACCATCGACAGATCGACCGGCGACTTGTTCAGCAAAATGCCGCCGACCATCACCATGCCGCCCATCATCAACGCATTCGGGTCGCCCTTCGCGCTGTTGACAAACTGCGCGAGCCCGATCGTGCCGGCGGCGCCACCCTTGTTGTCAAACTGCACGGATTGCACCGTCTTTGCGCTCTGCATTGCCGCCGCCAACGCGCGGCCTGTTTGATCCCACCCACCGCCGGGGTTGGCGGGAATCATCATCTTCACCGTGCCTATCGGCTGCGCTTGCGCGCTGCGCAGGGCACCAAACTGGCTGGCCGCCACCGCAGCGGCCGCAGCGATTGAAAAGTCGCGTCGTTTCATGAGGTCTCCTTGAGTTCTCTTGCCACGTGCTGTGTTAGCCCGAGCGTACTCAAAGGATAACCCGATGTCAGGTACCGATATGCAGCTGGTACTGCCCGCCATTGGAAAAGGTGCAGCTGCCAGTGCCTTGAGTCGTGGTGTTCATCGTATAGCGGCAATTTGCGTACGAACCGCGCGCACCGTAGGCATTGGCGACACCCGCACGCGCACCCGATCCCCCGGAGCGCGTTGCTTCACCCGACATCGTTTCGTCACCGACGTTCAAAGTGAAAGTGCCGCGTCCGTTTAAGTGATTGGTCACGCTGCCGGCGATCATGCCGCTCGCCGTGGCGGCTTGGTTGGTCGGATAAAGCCGCACCGGCAACGTTTGCGAAGTCGGCAGAGGCTGAATAGCGGGCGCATGCGGTGCCCCTCCGGCAGGATATGCGTACGATCCATCGGCGTTAAGGGGAACGACGATGCAACCCGTCGTTAACGAAGCGGCGCCCAGCGCCAGTACGGCAAGAATGCGTGTCATACGATGACTCCCCGTGGCGAGCACATGCTCGCGCACTTATCGTCGCGCCGGCGGGGGCGTGCACTGCATGCCCTGCTGTTGAGTTGCCCAATTCGCCACTCTCGGTAGCACGAGGCAAGACTGCGGGCCGAGTGGCTGCGACTCTAATCGGCGCGCAGCGCGTCGACGATCTTCATGCGGCTCGCCTTGATTGCAGGCAAAAACCCACCGACGAATCCCATCACGACTGAGAACACCAGCGATGAGACAACGATATTCGGTGTCAGCGTAAATGCGAACGCAAGTTCGGAGAACGATTGGAAATTCGTGGTAGAGACTGTGATTGCTGTCAGGAAGCTGGCAGCGAATAAACCGACCAGTCCGCCGACTAGCGCTAGCAATAGCGATTCAATCAGGAACGCCAACAAGATCGACGCACGCGGGAATCCCAATGCACGCAACGTCCCAATCTCGGCCGTGCGTGTGGCCACCGCCGAATACATCGTGATCGCCGCGCCGATCATCGCGCCGATCGAGAAGATCACCGACAGCGCCATGCCGAGAATCGTGATGAAGGTCGACAAGCTCGCGGATTGGTCCGCGTAA
>DATLOA010000412.1:0-2896 GCA_035536515.1 Burkholderiaceae bacterium
CCGGCTCGATCGTCTTCATCGTGCTCGCGAGCAAAGCCGGGCCGAATTCTTCGCGCACCAGCCACTCCCATGGATAAAGCTTGATTAGCACCTCAATAGGCAAATTGAACTCATCGACGAACTTCGATCCGTTCCATCCGATGCGCTCCACTGGCAGTGCGAAGGTTTGCCAGCCAGCTTGTATGGCGGTGTCGCGCAGATACTCGATATTGCCCCAGTCTTCCTGGCTGTCCGCGATGGCGGTGAAATGAAGGCGCGATGCGTCTGAGCGCATACGCAATTTTTGCCACGCTGCGATTAACTGTTCGTGCAACGAGTTGAATTGATCGGCGTTGGGCCGCACCGATTGAAGCCATTGCCATTGCGCGACACTTGCCTCGAGGCACGCGGTAGGCGTGTCTGCGTTGTATTCGAGCAGTTTCGGCGGCGACGCGCCGTCGTACGACAAGTCCATGCGGCCGAGCAGCGTAAAGCCATCGGGCTGATCAGCGCGATACGCGTTCCAGCTTTGCTCGATCGCGGGCACCCATTCGACCGGTATCGCAAACTCGTCGTAGCGCCCGCTGCCGACGACCTGCTGCGCGGCATTCAGTGCCATCTGGTGCAGCTCGGCCGTGGCACTTTCTAGTCGATCGATCTCGGCTTCTGAGAATACGTAGCACCGCGACTCATCCCAGTACGTACCGTCGATCGAGTGGTAATGAAAGCCGATCGATTCCATTTCGCCTTGCCATGCGGGTCGAGGCGGCAAGAGCTCGCGCCGCATCAGCCGCCGGACGTATACGACCGCGACGACGACCCAAAGCCGCCGCGCGATGTGGGTGCGGTTGAAGAGCCGATTGCGCGCCCCTGACGCGCAGGGTCGGCAAAGTTTGGATTGGCGCTGCGCCGCGCGTCGTTCAGCGCATTGCTGCGAGCGGTGGCCGCGTACAGCGGACCCCAAAACATGAAACCACCCGGATACCCCGAGCTCTGCACGCGCTCGCAGCTCTCAGGTCGGCCCCAGTCGGCCGCGCAGTCTTCGAGAGAAGCATAGTGATCGCGCGTCGACGGACTGGATTGCTGGCTGCATCCGACCACCGTCACTGTGCCAATCAGGACCAGCGTGATACCTGCGGAAGAGCGTCGCCGGGGCATGACGCTACAAGTTATGTATTGCTCACTTTAATCGTGGGCATCTTCAGCGACATATCCTTTGCCTTCTCTGCAATACGCACCGCCACTTTGCGTGCGATCTCCTTGTAGCTGATCGCGACGGCACTATCAGGCTCGGCGATGACGGTCGGCCGGCCCGAATCCGCCTGCACGCGAATGCGGATATCAAGCGGCAGGCTGCCGAGAAAGTCGACGCCGTATTCGCTCGCCATTTTTTGGCCGCCCTCGGAGCCAAAAATATGTTCCGCGTGGCCGCAATTGCTGCACACGTGTACGGCCATGTTTTCGACGATGCCGAGGATAGGTACGCCAACCTTCTCGAACATCCTCAAGCCCTTCTTGGCATCCATTAGCGCGATGTCCTGTGGGGTTGTCACGATTACGACCCCTGTCACCGGCACCTGCTGCGCGAGCGTCAGCTGAATGTCGCCGGTGCCCGGTGGCATGTCGACAACCAGATAATCAAGATCGCGCCAGTTTGTCTGCGTCAACAGTTGTTGCAGTGCCTGAGTCACCATCGGGCCGCGCCACACCATCGGTTGATCGGCGTCGATCAGCAATCCGATCGAGCTCATCTGCAAGCCGTGATTTTCCATCGGCTCAAGCGTGCGGTTGTCGGTCGTTGTCGGGCGGCCAGTGATGCCGAGCATCGTGGGTTGGCTCGGACCATAGATGTCGGCATCGAGCACGCCGACCTGCGCGCCTTCGGCGGCGAGCGCGAGCGCCAGGTTGGCGGCGACGGTGCTTTTGCCGACGCCGCCCTTACCGGACGCCACCGCAACGATGTTCTTGATGTTGGGCATCACCTTCAGCCCGCGCTGCACCGTGTGCGCGACGATCTTCATTGTCACGTTAGCGCTGACGTTTGCCGCGCCGGCCGCCTTCAGTGCGTCGATCACCGTGCGCCGAATCGGATCGACCTGGCTTGCTGCTGGATAGCCAAGCTCGACATCGACACTGACATCGCCGCCATCAACGCGTACATTGCGCGCCGCGCGCGACGACATCAGGTCCTTGCCGGTATTAGGGTCAACGACTTTTTGCAGCGCTGCTTGCGCCTTTTCGACGGTAATGCTCATAGGTGTACGAGTATGCACGCTTCGCGCCAAATTAACGCAGCCAGCCGCGGCGTTTGATGTACCACAGCGGAAGAATGGCTGCTCCCAGCGTCAGGCACATCGCGTAGATGAAGCCGTGCTGCCACGACAGCTCCGGCATCACCGCGAAGTTCATGCCATACAAAGTGCCGATCAGTGTCGGGGGCAAAAACACCGCTGTCACGATCGTAAACACCTTGATGATCTCGTTCTGCTTGATGTTCAGAATGTTTGTGACCGCCGTCTGCAGGTAGCGGACTTTCTCGTGCTGAAAAGCCGCATGCTCCTTGGTGCCGGCGACGTCACCCGCAAGCTCATTAACGAGCACCTGCAAGTCCTGCTCGGTGCGGTTATCAACTTCGTCCCCCAGATAGCGCACCGTGCGACCGAGTGTCAGCTGCGCCTCGACGCAGTGCAGAATCAGCTCTTCTTTCTCATTCAGGCGACGCATCGTTCCGCTGAGATCGCCCACGCCGAGCTCGCGCCCGTGCTCGTCGTAACCATCGGAAATTTCGGAAATCTCCACCGTGGTCTGCGCCAAAGCATCGGCCACATGATCGATGACCGCGGCGGCGCTGTCGTTCGCTGTTTGCAGCAGCAGACGCAGCAGCGCCTTCGGGCTCTCGGCGTTGCTGGGCTTTCGC
>DATLOA010000413.1:0-12158 GCA_035536515.1 Burkholderiaceae bacterium
CCAACGCTTGCGCGGGAGACTGCCTCACTTGGAGGTGGCGAGAACAGAAAAATACCTCGCACGAGGCAGTGTCTGCTGCTGCAACCACCCACCACTAACGTCTTTGAGCCTTCGCTCAACTAAACAAATTTTCGTCGGTAATAGCGCCCTTGCTAGCAGTCGACGCCATCTTTGCGAATTTAGCCAACACGCCTGTCGTGTAGCGCGGCGCGGGTTGCTTCCAAGCCGTACCACGGCGCTTCAGTTCTTCGTCGCCGACGTTCAGTTGCAGCAGCAGTTTGTGCGCATCAATCGTGATTGAATCGCCTTCGTTGATCAGCGCCAGATTGCCACCGACGTACGCTTCGGGGGCGACGTGCCCGACCACCATGCCCCAGGTGGCGCCTGAAAATCTGCCGTCGGTGATCAGTCCGACGCTTTCGCCTAAGCCTTTACCGATAAGCGCTGACGTCGGCGCCAGCATTTCGCGCATTCCCGGCCCTCCCTTCGGGCCTTCATATCGAATCACCATCACGTCGCCCGGTCTGATGCGATCGGCGAGGATGGCGTCGAGCGCGGCTTCTTCGGAATCGAAGACACGCGCCGGCCCGGTGATCGCGGGATTTTTGAGTCCGGTAATTTTCGCGACGCAGCCTTCCGGTGATAAGTTGCCCCTGAGCACTGCCAGATGTCCGTGCGAATACATCGGACTTGAAAACGGGCGGATGACGTCCTGATCGGCGCGCGGCGCGGCGGGAACGTCGGCCAGCATCTCAGCCATCGTCTTGCCGGTGATCGTGATGCAGTCACCGTGCAGTAACCCGTTTACCAGCAACATCTTCAGCACTTGCGGGATGCCGCCGGCTTTGTGCAGATCGGTCGCCACATAGCGGCCGGAAGGTTTCAGATCGCAGAGCACCGGGACTTTTCGCCGTACACGCTCGAAGTCGTCGAGCGTCCATTCAACGCCGGCTGAGTGCGCAATGGCGAGGAAGTGCAAAACGGCGTTCGTCGAGCCACCGACTGCCATGATCAACGCCACCGCGTTTTCGATCGACTTGCGCGTGATGATCTGCCGCGGCAGCAGTTGGTTCTTCACGGCATCGACCAGCACGCGCGCGCTTTCGGCCGTGCTCTTGGCTTTTTCGGCGTCCGGATTGGCCATCGTCGACGAATACAGCAGACTAATGCCGAGCGCTTCGAACGACGAGCTCATCGTGTTCGCCGTGTACATGCCGCCGCATGATCCAGACCCCGGCACGCAGCGGCGCTCGATTTCCTTGAAGTCTTTTTCGCTCAGCCGACCCGCAGTGAATTCGCCGACGGCTTCGAACGAAGACACGATCGTGATGTCCTTGCCGTTATAGTGACCCGGCTTCACGGTGCCGCCGTAGACATAGATCGCCGGCACGTTGCAGCGCGCGATCGCCATCGCGCCCGCCGGCATGTTCTTGTCGCAGCCGCCGATCACAACCACGCCGTCCATCCATTGCCCGAGCACGCAAGTCTCGATCGAGTCGGCGATCACCTCGCGCGACACCAGCGAATACTTCATCCCCTCGGTGCCCATGCTGATCGCGTCCGACACGGTCGGCGTGCCGAACACCTGAGCGTTCGCGTCGCACTTTTCGATCTCGGCGATCGCTGCATCCGCGAGCTTCTGCAGCCCGGCGTTGCATGGGGTAATCGTCGAATGACCGTTGGCCACGCCGATCATCGGCTTGTCGAAGTCTTCGTCTTTGTAACCCATCGCGTAGTACATCGCGCGATTGGCGGAGCGGGCGACGCCCTGGGTAACGTGCTTAGAGCGTTTGTTGTTCGGCATGGAGTGCGATCGGTTGGGAATCAGCTGAGGGGGATCGGCAATAATAGGACAAGCATCCACGTGAGTCCGCGTGCCTTACGTCCACAACCTAGATCCGATTGCGTTTTCCATTGGCCCGCTGGCGATCCGCTGGTACGGGTTGATGTATCTCATCGGTTTCCTGCTGTTTCTGGTGCTGGGTAAGCTGCGCGCGCGCGATCCATGGCGCGACATGAAGCCGCACGACGTCGACGACCTGTTGTTCTATGGAATGATCGGCACGATCATCGGCGGCCGCCTCGGCCACGTGCTGTTTTATGGACCCTTGTCGTATTACCTGGCCAACCCGCTCGAGATCTTTGCAGTGTGGAAGGGCGGTATGGCGTCGCACGGCGGGATCATCGGCGTCATTGTTGCGATGGCGCTGTTTGCGAGAGCGCGCAAAAAATCTTTCCTGCGCGTCGCCGACTTTGTCGTGCCGCTGGTGCCGCTGGGACTCGGCGCGGGCCGGATCGGCAACTTCATCAACGGCGAACTGTGGGGACGCGCAGCAGATCCATCGCTGCCGTGGGCCGTCGTGTTTCCGCAAGCCGGTGACGCGCTGGCGCGGCATCCCTCTCAGATCTATCAATTTTTGCTCGAAGGCGTGACGCTGTTTGCAATTTTGTGGATCTATTCACGCAAGCCGCGCGCACCCGGGACCGCCGGCGCGTTGTTCCTGATCTTCTATGGGCTGTTGCGCATAATTGGCGAAATGTTTCGCGAGCCCGAAGCGCTGTACGGCTACATGCCGCTTGGCATGTCTGCCGGCCAGTGGCTTTCAGTGCCGATGATCGTGATTGGCGTCGTGTGCTTCGTCGTGCTTCGGCGCCGACCCACCGGCTGACGTGGGCCTGACGTGCTGAAGAACGAGCGGAAATTATCGAGCGAGCGCGAGCTCGACGACTTCCTCCGCACCTGCCGCCGGTTGCTATCTGCACGCGGCGAAGGTAACAGCGCGGCACACGCCGCGAATGCGCTGCGGCAGTATCAGCACCTGTCGGAGCCCGCACAGCTCAGATTCTTCGAGCATCTGGATAAAGACTTCGGACTCGATCCTGCGAACGTGCTCGAAGCCGCGCAGCAATACGCGGCAGAGCCCGCAGCGAAAACGCTGATGCACCTGACTTCGGTCGCCGAGCCGCCGCGCCAGGAGCTGCTACGCCGGTTGAATCGCGCGCCCGGCGGCACCGCACTGATCGTGCAAATGCGCCGGCAATTGCTACGAGTGTTGCCTTCACATCCGCATCTGGCAGCGGTTGAAGCAGACTTTTACCATCTACTGTCGTCTTGGTTCAATCCGGGATTTCTGGAGATGCAGCAGGTCGATTGGAATTCGCCCGCTCAGCTGCTCGAAAAAATAATTCAGCACGAAGCGGTGCATGCAATAGATGGGTGGGACGATTTGCGCCGCCGCTTGCAGCCCGATCGCCGCTGCTTTGCGTTCTTTCATCCGCAGCTTCCGGGCGAGCCGCTGATCTTCGTCGAGATTGCACTCGTGCCAGAGATGCCCGCCGCGATCGCGCCGTTGATCGTCAAAGCGGCGCAGCCGGTCGAGCCGAAGCAATACAAGGTCGCCACGTTTTATTCGATCAGCAATTGCCAGCCGGGCTTGCGCGGCGTGTCGCTCGGAAATTTTCTAATCAAGCGCGTGGCCGAGCGCCTGCGCGGCGAGTTTCCGTCGATACGCACTTTTTGCACCCTGTCGCCTATCCCGGGCTTTATGCGATGGCTGGGCGAAGTGGATATCGATTCAGCGGAGCAGAACCCGGTACAGGCGAAGCTGCAAGCCGCGCTGAACCAACTTCAACCTGATCAGGGTGCTGATCCTGAACACATCTCCAGTCAGGAGCGCGGAGCGTTACTTGCGCTCGCGTCGATCTATCTGCGGCTCGTATCGCCGACCGCTGCCGGTGATCCGGTGGCGAAATTTCATCTCGGCAATGGTGCGCGGCTGCAGCGCATCAACTGGGCGGGCGACCTGTCGAAAAACGGTGTTCGCCAGTCATTCGGGATGATGGTCAACTATCTGTACGATCTCGCCAAGGTCGAGGAGTATCACCAGCGATTTCTCGAAGGTAAGGTCGTGCATGCGCAGGCAGTAGCGCGGTTGGAGCGATTGGTATAAGTCCGGTGGGACGCGGTTGAAGGTCCACGCGAAGATGTGGCCTCTACGGATTTGATTTCAGGAGACAGCATGAGAGTCGTTATCGCCATTATTGCGGCGTTGGTCGCCGCCGCGACGTCGCCGGTTCACGCGCAGGCGTGGCCCAACAAGCCGATCACGATAGTCGTACCGTTCCCTCCGGGCGGAGGCACCGATGCGTTTGCGCGCCCGTTGTCGGTGCAGTTGTCGAAGCAGCTCGGCCGGCCGGTGGTGATTGATAACCGGGGCGGCGCGGGCGGCACCGTTGGCGCATCGATCGCGGCGAAGGCCGCGCCCGATGGCTATACGTTCTTTCTTGGTGCGGTTCATCACGCGATCGCCCCCAGTTTCTACCCGAAGCTCGACTACAACATCGAAACGGACTTGGTGCCGCTGACGGTCGTCGCCAACCCGCCGCAGGTCATCGTCGTCAACCCGACGCGCATTAAGGCCGACAACTTCAAGGACTTTCTCGACTACGTTCGCAAAAATCCCGGCAAGCTGAACTACGCGTCGGCGGGTAACGGCACTTCGCATCATCTTGCCGGCGAGCTGTTTAAGATTCAAAGCAAGACGTTCATCATTCACATTCCCTACCGCGGCGCAGGCCCGGCGCTAAACGATCTGCTTGCTGGCAATGTCGACATGATGTTTGATGGATTGGGGTCATCTGCGCAGCACATTCGCTCGGGCCGCATCAAGGCGCTTGCGATCGCATCGCCGAAACGCAATCCTGCATTTCCCAACCTGCCGACTACTGCGGAAGTCGGAATGCCTGACTATGTGGTCTCCACCTGGTACGGCATCTGGGGCGTCAAAGGCACGCCGAAAGAGATCCTCGACCGCATGCACACCGAAGTCGTCAAGGCCGTGACTAGCGCGGAGCTGCGCGACATCTGGGCCAACCAAGGCTCGGAGACGGCGACGATGACGCCGGATCAGTTTGCGAAACTGCTGGCCGGCGACATCAAGCGCTGGGCAGATGTGACGAAAGCTTCAGGCGCGAAGCTCGATTAGCCGATGGCGGGCAAGATCGACGTTTTTGTTGACGGCGGTGTCGCCGCCGTCACGCTCGACTCGCCGGGCAAGCTGAATGCGGTCAGCGTTTCGATGTGGAAGGGAATCGCGCGCGTGTTCGAGGAGATTGGTGATGCTCAGTCGCTGCGTGTCGTGGTAGTGCGGGGTGCCGGCGGTAATTTCGCGGCGGGCGCGGACATCGAAGAATTCGATCGCGTGCGCCATGATCCTTCAAGCGGGCGCCAGTACCACCTAGAGACGATCGGTAACGCGCTGGCTGCAGTCGATCGTTGCCCGATCCCGCTGATCGCCGCAATCGAGGGCGTATGCGTTGGCGGTGGACTCGAAATCGCTTCGCTGTGCGACATCCGACTTGCCTCCAACACTGCCCGCTTCGGCGTGCCGATCGGTCGACTCGGTTTTCCGCTGGCCCTGCCCGAGCTGGTGCCATTGTTGCGGCTCGTCGGGCCGGCGGTCGCGGCCGAGATGCTGCTTGAAAGCCGCATCTTGTCGGCCGACGAAGCGGAGGTGCGGCGCCTCGTTACGCGCGTGGTCCCCGCCGCATCGTTCGAAAGCGAGCTGCAGCTCGCAATCTCCCACATCGCTGCAGGATCGCCGCTGGCGGCGCGGCAGAACAAGGCGAACATCCGGCGCTTTCAATCGCGCGGGCTTGATTACACTCAGCACGAGCTCGATGAGAGCTTCGCGTTTCTCGATTCGCACGACTATCACGAAGGCGTGCGTGCGTTTCTAGCCAAGCGGCCGCCGAGCTTCACGGGCAAGTGAGCGGCAAGTAATGCGCAGATGAGCTCGAACGCGAACGTGTACGCGGCGATCGAGCGTCGCTACCCGAGTGATCTCGGCGGCGCCTGTATCGAAACACTTGGGGGGCCGACGTACAGCTGGCGCGACTTGCATCTGGCGAGCGGCTGCATTGCTAACTGGCTCGGTTCGCTGAAGCTTAAGCGCGGCGACCGGGTAGCGGTGCAGGTCGAAAAATCCCCTGAGTGTTTGATGTTGTACCTTGCAACGCTGCGCGCCGGGTTGGTGTATGTGCCGTTGAACACTGCTTACCAGCGAGCGGAGCTTGATTACTTTTTGCGCGACGCCGAGCCCGCAGTAGTTGTCTGCACGCCGGCACGTCTGGCCGAGATCGAACCGATCGCGCGCGCGGCGCGCTGCCACCATGTAATGACGCTAGGAGAGCAACGCAATGGCACGCTGCTCGCTTCAGCCGCACAGTTTTCTTCCGATTGCGGGACGGTGCCACGAGCGCCCAACGATCTGGCGGCGATTTTGTACACCTCGGGCACTACCGGGCGCAGCAAGGGTGCGATGCTGTCGCACCGCAATCTGACCTCGAACGCGATCACGCTCGATCAGTTCTGGGGCTTCAAGGCCGAGCGCGAAGCCGGCCGGGGCGACGTGCTGTTGCACGCGCTGCCGCTGTTTCACGTGCATGGGCTATTCGTGGCCTCGCATGCGGCGCTGTTTAGTGGCGCAAAGATGCTGATGCTGCCGAGGTTCGACATCGCTCAAGTGGTCGAGCGGCTGCCGCGCTCGACGGTGATGATGGGTGTGCCGACGTTTTACACGCGGCTGCTCGGTGAACCCGCATTTAATCGCGAGCACTGCCGCTCGATGCGGCTCTTTATTGCCGGCTCCGCGCCGTTGCTGGCGGAAACGCATCAACAGTTCGAGCAGCGCACCGGACATCGAATACTCGAGCGCTATGGGATGTCTGAAACAGTAATGCTGGCTTCGAACCCGTACTTCGAATCCGACGGTCAGCGCATCGCCGGCACGGTCGGTGTGCCGTTGCCGGGCGTCGGTGTGCGCGTCGTCAGCGATGATGGGACGCTGTGCAAGGTCGGCGAGATCGGCGCGGTGCAGGTCAATGGCCCGAACGTATTTGCAGGCTACTGGCGCATGCCGGACAAGACTAAAGATGAGTTCACGGCTGATGGATGGTTTCGCACTGGTGACGTGGGTCATTTTGGTGGGCACAGTGAGTCCGATCAACCTTTGCCGGATCGGTATCTGACGCTAGTCGGCCGCTCGAAAGACCTGATCATCTCGGGCGGCTACAACGTGTATCCGAAGGAAGTCGAGGGTTACATCGACGAAATGGCCGGTGTTGCCGAATCCGCGGTGATCGGAGTTCCACACGCGGACTTCGGCGAGGCCGTGGTTGCAGTCGTCGTCGGCGGGGGCGACACCGCGCTAAGCGCAACGGCGATCGCTGATGCGCTGAAGGGCCGAATTGCCAACTACAAAGTGCCGAAGCGAATATTCGTCTTAGACGATTTGCCGCGCAACGCGATGGGGAAGGTACAAAAGAATGTGTTGAGGGAGCGTTACCAATCGACGTTCGTTCCCGCCTCCGCGAGTGCCGCTAAGCCATCATGCGAGCCGGCTGCTGCGATGAAGTAAACGCAAACGGCGGTCGCGTCATGGCCACACTTTGAGAATCGCGCGGGGGCATCGCCAATACCGCTTCGATGAATCCAGTCTTGCCGTTGGTGTAAGCGTCGCGGTCGAATGAGTAGCGCGCGGCAAGACGCCGCTTGACCTCCGCATAGCGTGAAGCGAGCCAGGCATCGTCGCGCAGGCTGTTGCGAAACTTCATGTACCGCTTCCAGTACACGCCGTTTTTCTCGACCACATGCACATGATGCGTGCGCACGCCGTTGACGACGCGCTTGAAGAACCGGCGATCGGGCAGCGCGCGTTCGTACTCCGGAATATATTGATAGCCGAAAACCGCCAACCGTTTTGACTGGGATTCAAAGGCGGCGAGCGACTCGACGCCGACCAGCATGTCGATAATGGGTTTGGCGGCCAGACCGGGCACCGCGGTGCTGCCGATGTGTTCGATCGATGGCTTCAGCTCATTGAGCGCCACGTGCAGCAGTTGCGATTCAATCCGGAATCGCGCCGGCCACGCGGCGTCGTGCGGAACGACGATGATCTCGTCGCTGTTGCTCATCAAGCCGGCCGGGATCATCGTGAGATCTCCGTCGCAAAGACAGCATTCGTGTTCGCCATTTCAGCTCCTGGGTGCCCCCGCATTGCAGGAATAAGCACACGTTAGAGCCAAAAGAGCGCCAGTGCAGCCGACGGTTACGTGCCGCCGGCGCCGAATATTCACGAAGCCTGAAGGCGAAGCCTTACCAACGCGAAGGGGGCTTGCGATTGATCGTGATCTGCCGATTTTCGATGGTCACGTAGCCGCCGATCGTCAGGTCTTTGAAGATGCGGCTGATCATGTCGCGCGATGCGCCGACTCGGTCTGCAATGTCTTGCTGCGTCATCTTTTCAGGCACCACCAGCTTGCCGCCGTCTTCCTTGGCGAGCGACAGCAGCAGTCGCGCGACACGCCCGTAAACGTCCATCAGTGCGAGGTTCTTCACGTTGTCGGTGGCGATGCGCGCGCGGTCGATCAGCGTGCTGATCAGCGTCATCGCCACGTCCGGGTTGTGGGCGATCGCCGCGCGCAGCTCATCGCGCGTGACAACTGCACACGTCGTCGGCTCCTGCGTCATCACCGACGCCGAGCGCGGCCGCCCGTCAAGCGACATCTCGCCGACGTAGTCGCCGGCGCCATAGGTGTCCAAGACCATTTCGCGCCCATCGTCGTCAGACACGTAGACCTTGACCTTGCCCGCCAGAATGACGAACAGCGAGTCGCCGCGATCGCCTTCGTTGATGATGACGGCATTTTTCGGAAACGTGCGCGTCTGGCCGCGCATCGCCAGCTCTCGCACCATCGGGTCGCCGATCGCGCTGATCATTTGTTCGGTCGTCATTGCGTTTCCTCGTCAGCGCGCAATTCTACGGCGGCCGGCCGCCGCGGCTACCGAGGAGTCCTGCAACAAAGTCTGGCGGGGCGCCGTGTACGAACAAGCGCGCGACTAGCCAGCTCGTCAAGTCTTCAAAAGCGTCGTGATGTAGCTCCACTCGCCGGCGGTCACCGGCGTAATCGACAATCGATTGGCACGCCTGAGTACGACCATGTCGGCCAGTGCTTTGTGCTCGCGCAATTCGGCCAGCGGCACCAGCCGAGTTTTCTGCAGTGCCTTGATATCGACCAGAGTCCAGCGTGGCGTGTCGCGCTTCGATGCTGCGTCGTAATACTTGCTTTTGCGATCAAACTGCGTCGGGTCGGCGTACGGCTCACTTGCCACTTCTGCCAAGCCCACGATGCCGGGCTCCGCGCAACTCGAGTGATAGAAGAAAACTCCGTCGCGCAGCTTCATCCGGTCGCGCATGAAGTTGCGCGCCTGGTAGCCGCGCACGCCGGTCCACGGCACGATCGCGCGCGGCGCCGCGAGTGCATCGTCGATCGAGCAATCCTCGGGTTCGGATTTCATTAGCCAGTAGCCCATGCTTAGTTCAGTGCTCCGAACACACGGCGAATGATGTCGCTGCCAGCCGCGACTGGATTGGTGCGAATCTTTTTTTCCTCTTCGGCGATCATCGTGTACAGGCCATCGAGCGCCTTATGTGTGACGTAGCCCTCGACAGTTGCCTGCTCGATCTTGATCAGCCCGAATGCAGCGCCCTGGCTCGCGAGCGAGTTGTATTGCTGCGCCAGGCCGTTTTTGTCGGTAACTCTGCGCACAACCGGCAGGAATTGCTCAGCCAACTGCGTGGAAGTTTTGGATTTGAAAAACTGAGTTACCGAGTCATCGCCGCCACGCAGGATCTGCTTGGCGTCGTCGACGCTCATCGACTTCACTGCGCTCGTCAGTAAACTTTTTGCCTGCGGGACTGCCTGCTCGGCGGCGCGGTTAATGGCAAGCTCGAGCGCGTCGAGCTCGCCGCCTTTCCCCATCAATCTGAGTGCTCCGCGAGCCCGCTCGAGCGTTTGCGGCAATGGAATTCTGACTTTCGGATTCGCCCAGAAGCCATCGGTGCGGCCGAGGCTCGCCACCGCAACGGCGGCACCTTTGTCGAGCGCTGCTTTCAGTCCCGCCGTCGCATCGCGTCCGCTCAGTTGATCGAGCGATTGCGCCGCGAGTGGGCTGGCAAAGGCAATCGATACTCCAATGAAGGCAACCGCGATGGATCTCGCTAGATCAAGTTTCGTCATTACTTCTCAGTCTTACTTTGCATTCGCCACACGATAACTCCGGCTAAGACGGGGCCAAATGCCCACGCCGCGGCCAGCGCGATCGAACCCCCGCTCGAATTCCCCCCCTGAAACACAACGAACACGGCGCCAAGTAACAGTGTCATCAGTGCAACGATCAAGCGCCCGTAGCGCTGCGCCAGCAGCCACGGATAAACAAAAATTCCGAGTACGACGATCAGCGCGATCGTGATTGCGCCGGCGACCGGTGTCGAAATCCCATCGTTCATGTGCTGCGAGTCTAGCTGCGTCGGCGTCCGAGGCAGCAGCGTGAATATTCCGCACGCTGCGTGCTGCGAACACGGCTGCGGTGTGTCGGTGAACCGTCGAATATCAGTCATAGACAACGGATGACCTTCGCTCGTAGTGTTTCGAGGCCGTTTTGGACGGTGCCAGTAGAGGCCGCGAAGGCGACTGAAACGGAGACTCGATGGCTCACATACTGGGCTTGAAGCCCCTCTACCAGCAGACTCGGAGCGGCGTTATTGCAACGATCCGCGCCATCGCACGTGTAATCGCGTCCGAACACACGCTCGCGCTGCATGCGTCTGAGAAAGTGGCTTCATCTTGCCGCCACGCGGCCGAGGTGCGTGCGATGTACGTGCCTACGCCGCACAAAGAGTCGGATAGCGACGCTGTCGACCAGGCTACGAGGCGCGCCGGCTGACGCGAATTACGTAGGCGAGCAGCGGTGCCCCATCCGGGCCCGCAGCGTCCAACGTCTAGTGGCTCGGTGAGTCTGCCGGCGTCATCTTCGGCATCGCGCCCGCTCCGCGCGCCCACTTGTACTTGGCACCGAGCACCGCGACCGGCGTCTCCGTGGTGTACGGATATGCCGGAATACCGTGCGCAAAAAGATGCTCTGCGGCTTCTTCCACCTCGACATCGCCCGCGAGCGAAACGACGATGGGCTTCTCGATGCCTTTGGCCCGCATCTCGTCGACGATCTCGACCATCTTGGCTGCGAACACCATTGGCGGCGTGACGATCGTGTGCCAGTAGCCAAGTATCAGTGCGTGGATGCGCGGATCTTCGAGGCCCAACTTGACCGTGTTCTGATATGTCTTCGGCGGTTCCCCACCGGTGATATCGACGGGGTTACCCGCGGCCCCGAACGGCGGGATGAACTTGCGGAACGCGGCATCCAGATCGGCAGGCATTGCCATCAGCGACAGGCCGTTATCAACGCAGGCATCGGATAGCAGCACGCCGGAGCCCCCCGCGCCTGTGATGATGAGAACGTTCTCGCCTTTGGGGGTGGGCAGGATTGGGATGGCGCGCGCGAACTCGAGCAGGTCGCGCAAGCTGCGCGCTCGGATTACGCCAGATTGCTTCAGCACGTCCTCGTAGATCTTGTCGTTGCCAGCGAGCGCTCCGGTGTGCGAGCTTGCCGCGCGCGCCCCCATGCTGGTGCGGCCGGCTTTCAGCATCACGATCGGCTTCTTCTTCGACACCCGCTTCGCGACTTCCGCAAACGCGCGGCCATCTTTCAGGTCTTCGCAATGCTGCGCGATGATCGTCGTGTTGTCGTCCTGCTCGAAGAACGTCAGCAGATCGTCTTCGTCGATGTCGGACTTGTTACCCAGGCCGACGATCGCCGACACGCCCATCTTGGCTGAACGCGAAAAACCGATGATCGCCATGCCGATGCCACCCGACTGTGACGACAGCGCCGCGTGGCCCTTGACGTCGTAAGCGGTGCAAAACGTCGCACATAAATTTTTCCACGTGTAGTAAAAGCCGTAGATGTTCGGGCCCATCAGCCGAACGCCGTACTTGCGTCCGATCTGCTGGATCTCCTGTTGACCTTCCATGTTGCCGGTTTCTGCGAAGCCCGACGGGATCAGCACCGCGCCAGGAATTTTCTTCTCGCCGACTTCGACCAGCGCCTGCGCGACAAACTTTGCTGGAATCGCGAACACCGCGACGTCAATATCGCCGGGCACATCCTTGACACTCTTGTACGCTTTCTTTCCCATGATCTCGTCGGCGGACGGATTGATTGGATAAATCTTTCCCTGGTAGCCGCCGTTGATCAG